>DATFCH010000506.1:0-5934 GCA_035253345.1 Nitrososphaeraceae archaeon | reverse complement strand
ATTAAAAGGCACTTTTTATGCAAATGAACATGAACTACCCCATTATCATTATATAGGATATCATGATAACATAATAGATGAGTTTACAATTTCAAAAATTACTAGATATGACAACAATAAAGGGTTTAATAAACTTTGACTAGTGTTGAATCGGAGTTAGTAAACTTACAAATTCTTGATTTATTAAATATATTCATATTAATAATAAAATAACTTATTTAGAAATTTTTTATAATTAATATTATTTATGTGGACAATAGATTAAATTAAGCAATTATATATGTATATTTTGTAATACTGAAGCGAAACAGAAATAGTATCTATGATTACTCACCGTAGCAAATAGTGGTGCTATCAAGACAAAAATTATGTACAATGTTTATCTTAGTTACAATCAGTTAAAGGAGTTCCTTCTTATGTTAGTAGAAAATGACCATATTGATTATCTAGATAGAACTTAAACATTTAAACATTTAGAACTACAAAAAAGATTAAGAATTTTTGAAAATGTATAATGAGATTGGTGAACTATTACACATTGCTGTCAAAAATGATTAGTTAATTATCTTATTACTAATTTATGTATATATTGCTTGGTCTATATCATCAATTTTAAATTTTCAACAATTATATCGATGGATCGTTAATCTTAGAACCTATTCCAAAAATAGATAGGATTATAGCTCTTTTGTTTCCTATCCTATCTAATAATGCTAATGAGTAATAAGGATCTTAGAACGATTATAAGTATTCCAGACGGTTTATGGAATGAAATTAAAAATATTTTATCTGCCGAGAAACCAGAGAATACGATAGGTAGACCAATAATTCTATACAGAAAAGTACTTGATGGGATAATCTTTGTTCAAAGAACAGTTGTTAATTGAAATATTACCTAAAGGATATGGTTCAGGTTCTACATGTCATAGAAGATATCAGAAATGGAAGAGCATGGAGAATTATTTATAGACTATGTTATATATAACTAAAAAATTACAATAACAAAAAAGGAATCAAATGGTCATGGCAATCACTTGATAGTATAACGGTAAAATCTCCTTTAGATGAACGGTCACTGGTCATAATTTTACTGATAGTGGAAAATTAGGAATACGTTCTGGTTCTATCAATATGTCAATATTGAATCCAGTGTTAGTAGAGGAAGATGAAAACAAACAAGAAGAATGTCACCAAATCAACAACTATAGGGAGGATGCACATTGAATTGATTCTTGAATTAACATCAAATGATAATATTAAATGAATTACAATGTCTTTATGTATGAAAAAAAATAATATGACAACTATTATAACAGCATTTTCGTTTATAGTTGCAATTTGCGTAATCTCTACAACTGCTTATGCCCAACAACAGCAGGAACTAGATCAAGCAGCCCATTTAATAGCCCAGAAAACAAATATGTCAATACAAGACACATTACCTGGAAATGAATCATCACAAACTGAGAAACTGGATATTAAACGAAGTGGCTCTCAGCATTCCACTAAAGGGCCAGAAGAGTATTTCACCGGAACAGTGTTTATTGATACTCTATTCCAAGCAAACGATCCAGCTCGGACAACAGGAGATAGCGTCACGTTTGAGCCTGGCGCCCATTCCGCATGGCACTCTCATCCGTTAGGGCAGATACTAATAGTTACTGCTGGTTGTGGTCTGGTACAGGTCTGGAGGGAGCCAGTAGAGAGAATTTGTCCGGGTGACGTGGTTTGGACTCCACCTGGTGCAAAACATTGGCATGGTGCAACTGCAACCACGCCCATGACCTATACAGCCATTCAAGAACAGGTTAATGGAAAAGTTGTAGATTGGATGGAAAAGGTTAGTAGTAAACAATACCAAAATGGATCTTCCTCCTCTCTATTAGGTGAGAATCAACAGCTAATTGATAAGCTAGCAATTAAGGTTACAGACGCAAAATACTCTGCTAATGACGTTTCTGTTAAAAAAGCACAGGACAGATATGATGAAGCTATACAAAATTATGACAAAGTACTCCGGATAGATCCCACTAATACTGATGCTTTAAACAAGAAAGGTTTTGCACTATACTTGCTTGATAGATATGATGAAGCTCTACAAAATTATGACAAAGCACTACAGATAGATCCTAATAATACTTTAGCTTTATCAAATAAAGGTGATGTATTATATGATCTTGATAGATATGATGAAGCTCTACAAAATTATGACAAAGCACTACAGATAGAACCTAATAATACTTATGCTCTCAACAGCAAAGGTGATGTATTATATGATTTTGATAGATATGATGAAGCTCTACAAAATTATGACAAAGCACTACAGATAGATCCTAATAATACTGATGCACTGAATGACAAGGGACTTACATTATCTGATGTTGGTAGATATAATGAAGCAATAACTTGGTATGACAAAGTACTGGCTATAGATCCAAATGATATTGACGCACTAAATGGTAAAGGTCTCGCACTTGACAATCTAGGAAAATCAGAAGAAGCAATAACTTGGTATGACAAAGTACTGGCTATAGATCCAAATGATGCTGATGTACTAAATGGTAAAGCCTTTGCTTTAGCAAATCTTGATAAAAGTGAAGAAGCCTTGCCAATTATTGAAAAAGCTCTTCAATCTAACTCTAATGATGAATATTACCTCTCAACTGCTGCATTTATAATGTACAATTTAGGTGAATATGAAGAAGCCAAGAACTACTATAATAAGGCATTAGAAATAGATCCTAACTTAAAAGACATATTATCAGAAGAAGAATTAGGTGCTTTTAATTCAGTAATTGAATGATCTACATAAATTACTATAATTAAATATTTAACATAAAATGGAATAGATTTATATCTTAATTGATAATTATTTTTTAAATTTTTTTTATAGATGTGCCTATACACACCTTGGAGTCCTGATAAATTAAACGATGGTATTTTAACGTTCAATATAGAATCAAAGGATAAAGTCTTAAACACTCGTGAAAAATGTAACTGCTGAATGGCAAACCAAACTAAAATATAATTACTTTGTAGAAGTAAATGTTCCTGAAAGTTGGTATAGAACCAATATTATTAATAATTTTAGAGATATTACGGTGAAACAAGTAGTTTCTTTAAAACCATATGACCAATCTGATCCTGATGGTCTTGCAGAATATGAGATTTATGACGATGGTTTTAGAGGAAAAACAAATATCTTTATAGATGAAGGTTTGAGATATGAAATCAAACAACAAATTATATTGCATGAAATAGGTCATGATTTAGGATTTGATAATTCCATTGATGAAATATCATTAATGCATGATATGGTGATACTTCATTTCCAATTGTTACAGATTGTGATGCCTATTTTGTCTTTATTGCCAATCGAATTTACCATAAAGATATAATCGATACGGCTACAAGAGCATGTTGTGATCTAGTAAATAAATATGATGTGAGTAATGAGAGTACTTAATTTAGAATAGATTGGATGTGAATGCCTATTCTAGTATGTATATTAAGAGAAAGAATTGATATTTGATAAAAATAACAACATTCCAATGATAGAAGAAATTTTGTGTTATCTCATAAGATTAAAAATATCTATTCATAATCAAAATTGATTCCGTGGACTTCAAATCGTTCTCTAAAGTTGACCAGCAATTTTTGTTATACTATTTATAACTAGAGGATTACAATCATGATAATAAAAAAATTGATAAGTCTGTTGAAAATTTATTTACAAGGTTTATACTAAAAATTTTAACTTAGCTATAAACAATAATTTTAATAACTCATGATCTTTAATACTTGATAACTAATTTTGATTTTTTTCGATTTTTCTAGTTATTTTTTTGTAAAGCTCAACAATATGACTTGAACAAGAATAATGAATTTTGACTGTTCCGTCTTTATAAAATTCATTTACACTTTCAATTATTGTCATTACCCTTTCTTCTTTTCCCACTTGTCCTTGCTTTAAACCACAAAATTCACAACAGAAAGTTGACATGGATTTTATTTTATTTTCTAGTTTATACGTGGACATTTTTTCTATATAATTATTATAGTACAAAATACTTTAAGTATATGTTAGAAAAATAAGTTTAAACAACCAGAAAGTGAAGATTTATGACAAACTATAATTCATTCTCTGGAAAATTAAATAGATTCTATCTAATGAATAACTTTATTGTTTGTTTGAGTTTAAGATAATGCATATGGCGACATTTAAAATAATTTTCTAATTAACAAACATCTGGAGAATAAAGAATGAAATAAAAAATTATTTTCGACTAATTACGAGATTTACAATAAAATACATCTGTTCAAACACACCAAGTTACATTTTAATCAAGCTCATCCCAACCATAAGTAACTACGAAAGGTTGAGAGGAATTAAATCAAATATGGAAACTTCTGAAGTAGTTGAATCACATTCTACATATGTAATATTCATATTGTCCAGTATTTCTACAATAATATTGCGATTGCTGTAATCACTAAAAGAATTGGTGTGATTATTCTAATTATTGAATTTTGGAAGCTCGTAATAAAGAATACAATACAATGCAATAAGGTTTTGCTCATAAACAAATTATTACATATTGCTATTTTTTTTGAAATATTTCATTGGATTGGACTATTTGGGAATGGTCAACATTAAACAAGCTACTGACATAGATTTTTGCATCAATTATTACAGATCAATAGTATTTCTTACTTTTGTTCGACAAATGTTAATTTACAACAATATATTATCAATTGTTGAAAATTATTTGTAATTGTTTATCTTAAGCAATGAAAATATCCGAGTATTGGTCATGGATAATTCAATAATTCCTGCTGTATATATACAGCAATAATAATGGTATTCTTTATTTATTCATTCATTTATTTTTCAATAGGATTTCCAATAGAATTACCCCATTCTAACCATGAACCATCATAAGTTTTTACATTAGGATAGCCTAGAAGATATTTTAAAACAAACCAAGTATATGATGCTCTTTCACCAATACCACAATAAGTTATTATTTCCTTATCAGGGGTAACATTTACTAATTCATACAGATTCTTCAATTCATTTGCTGATTTGAGAGTTCCATCCTCATTAACCATCTTGCCCCATGGGACATTTACAGCTCCAGGAATATGTCCGCCCATTTGTCCATATTCTGCGGAATATTCTGTTGGAGCAAGCGTTTTTCCGTTATATTCATCGTTAGTTCTAACATCAACAAGTATCTTATCTTTCCTATCTATTACATCTTTAACATAATTCATAAAGACTCGTATACTCTTATCTGGATCAGAGGCTTGGAAGCCTCCTCTTGGATAACTTGGAATATCTACATTGATTGGACGATCTTCTTCTAGCCATTTCTTTCTCGAACCATTCATTAATCGAACATCTTTAACTCCATAGTATTTGAATATCCAGAAAGCAAAAGTTGCAAACCAATTCTTAAAATCACCATATACTATTATTGTAGAATCGTTGTTCACTCCAATTCGTTGTAATGATTCTTCCAAATCCTCTTTTCGGATTACATCTCTCTTTCTTGAATCAATTATATCTCGTTTCCAATCAAACAATACAGCCCCTGGAATATGTCCTAAAAAATAGCTTGTCTCTGGAATATAATCAACCTCGACTATTCTTATTGCTGGATCATTTAAATGATCATTTATCCATTGTGTACTTACTAAGACATTAGGATGAGCATACTCCATTACAATACACTAATTTCCTTAGGTATTCTAGTATGTCCAACTCTTTAATTGTTTCTAGAAAATACATTATTATTAGTAAAATATAATATGAGCATATCATCTCTGAATTTTTGTTACTTCAATATGTAAATCTATGATATTATTTTTATTAGGATATATTCATTTTTTAAAATAAGTTGACTTTTTATGTAAGTATAGATTTCTTAT
>DATFCH010000505.1:0-10451 GCA_035253345.1 Nitrososphaeraceae archaeon | reverse complement strand
GAATAAGCTACCAATATACTAGATGATATACAAACTATTTAATTATAAATTGTTTATCAAGAAATGAAAATATACAATAAGTTAAATTTTTTTTGTATAATAAAAAAAGATTGTAATGAATGCATAGTTTTTTTTATTGTTTAAACAATTGTTCTGCCTTTTCCAAGTTTGCTTTGGAATTATTATATAATAATGTAATTTCAGCTAACGGCTTTTCATCTTCTATTGCACCTGCTAAATCTTCTCTTATCATTAGTTCGGTCTCTTCCATTAGATCTGCATCCAGTTCCTTTAATGGATCTTCGATATACTCATAATTGTCAATATATGCAACATCGACTAGGTCAGATGCACCTGTATAATTACCAGCCCTTACTTCTGTCATTGATTTATCTAATAGATTTTTTATATTTGATATAAGGGTTAAAGGATCACTTTCTTCCCCTTCCTCTTGAGCTTTAATATTGAATGAAGGAAATAATAGAACTGTCATCAGAATTGACGAAATTATTGTATAGAACATTTGAATAGAATTTATCATTTGTAATTTATCTGAAAATTTTTTGATATATATATTAATATTGTTTTCTCATTTTTGAGAATAGAGATTTAATCTGAAAAATTAATACTATTAATTATGTTTTGTTTTGCAACCAATATTTTTTCAATGACGTCAAACCAACAGTGTTAGAAAATAAAACAAAATCTTTCTATTGATCCATTTATTAATTTCTTATAAATTCTTATGTTCATTACTATACCTAATAAAAATATGATATTGCAATACTGCTAAAGGTTAAGAATATAATAGTATCTAATTTATATACATTTTATCAACTATTCAAATAATTTATAAACAGTATAAACTATTAACAATAAAGCCCCTTTTTAATTTCGCAAATCATGTCTTTTACCTCACTATCTATCTCACTAGGGTCTCGTTTTAAATCCAAATCTTTTTCTATGTTTTGAATCTTCATGATATAATTTTTGTCATTATCTGACAAGAATTCTTGTGAATCTTTCAAGAGGAGTATAGTTCTTTTGATAAATTGTTGACCATCTTGATATTCCAATAAATTAATAATTTTGCCATTATACATTGCTTCATTGTATTCTTCAGATGCAGTATTTATCAATTCTGCAGTCACATTAAGGATATAAACAGGATTATTTCGTTTTTCCAAGGAAATGGATTGGTTTAACGCTAAATTCAACAATTCCTCTATGTCTTTTTTTTCTATGATGATTTCATTTAGATTGCCAGATCTTACCGTTTGAACATAGTTGTTTAATTTAGTTGTAAATTCTTTTGTTAAGGTTTCATTTGTTTGAATTAGTCTAGAATTTATTATGTCTAAAATTTCTTCAATAGGATGTAAAGCATGAGCCACAGCTAATTTTGTATTATTATTTTGAACATTTATAATTGAAGCATCTAGATGTCCCTTCATTTGTTCAATATAATTGTTAAAATCATAATCACTTATAACTGACTGTTGTGCAATAGAGAAATAATTTTTATCAAAATATAAAAAATATGAAACAAAATATAGTGATATCGCAAAGAGGATTAAAATAATTTTTAGGCGCATATCTGAAATTTAAAAATCACCATCTATTTTAGTCTATGTATATTTTTAATTTATGAAAATACGAGTCAAACTGTTTTTTTATTTTATTTTAGTTGATTATCTTTGGTTACCAAACCTATTATTAGACGCTAATTTTAATATGTGAAAGAATAGATAATGATTAAATAAAAAAATACTTAATCTATTGATAGGTACAAGATAAAAAATTAATATTATTTAAAGAATTAGTATCAGGTATCTATTGAAATTAGCCTTGTTTTAAGATTTTTAATTGATTCAAAATATCATTTATGTTAGGCAGCTACAATATAAAGAGCTTCTCAAAAAGCATTAGAAATTGAGAGACTTGTAATTGGGTTATATAATGGTTTAGATAATAATACTAAAGACAGAGATATTCTACATATAGACTAGCGTTAGAAATTTTAGATTCTGAACTTGAAGATAACAAGACTTGAAAGATCTGATTGCTAATTTAGAGATCAAAAATAAGGATGAAATAAAATATAATGCTTGAACAAGAACTAATTTTATTTTTTCTGGATGATTGTGTAATATTTATATAAGGAGTAATAGTTAGGAGAACCTAATATAATTTATTATTCGAGGAATATTAGAATGGAAAATAAAACTGGTCTCAAACTCTTTAGGTTTAATTTTTACAATTTATTTTCATTATTATTATTTTTTTTTATTACACTTTCACTTTTAGGTCATGCCTATTCACAAAGTGAAGCAAAAACTGGAGAACTAAATTCTCAGCAAGATATTAAAAAAAACTTTATTATATTTATCAACCTTGAAAGAATTAATTCCCAGTTAGATATTAGTGAGCAAAATATCGAATCTAACAATATCGATAAAGCATTTTCTCATGCTTATATTACACATTCAAATATTTTTCCAAGCATTAAACCTTACTTACAAGAGCTTGATTTAGAATTATCTTCTAAATTAGAAGGGCTTTTGACCGATTTTTCTATTTTAATAAAGGATAGTCAGACTAATCCTACACCTGAAATCAATAAAACGTTAGAGGCATTAAGAAATACGACTTATCTGATTGATAGTAAAATATTTGCTAATAACAATTTTGGAGATAGAAATTTTCGAATTCAGGGTTCCATTCAATTATTAAATGATGCCTCAAATTTTTTGAGTATTGCTAATTCAAGTGCCACTGAAGAAGAAAAAATTCTAAATTATGATAACACAAGGGGAATTTTAGAAAGATCGAAATATCAAATCAATCAAATTTCTCTTAATGAATTTAATGGTAATGAGAAGGACCGAATAATGTCAATGTATTCGAAAATTGAACAAGAATGGGCTCAAAACAGCTTGAGTGATTTATCTTTATCTATCGTCTCACTTCAGGAATCTCTAACTGAACTATTAAACAATAGTAATTCACAATTTCTTCCAGAAGAATATCAAAATTACTTTTCCACAATTAATACATTATTAGATGATGTCATTATTGAAATAAGAGAAAACAATGACTATAAACAAGCAGATAAAAATGCTATGTCTGCATATTTGGATAATTATGAATATCTCGAAGCTCCTATAGAAAAAAATGATCCAAATCTGATGGTCGATATAGAAATTGACATGAGAGAAGAACTCAGAAAACATATTAAAAATAATGAGAATTTAGATGTGATTGAACCATTCATTAATCAAATCAAAACGAAACTAGATAAGGCTAAATTACTTTTACAGAATGATCCTTCAATAACAAAAAGTAATAACAATAATTCTAATGGCTCTATTTTCTCAGAAAATAATCTTGCGAATATTAAAGAACTCAGCAAGGGTTTTGGATCATTTCAAGGTGAACGCAAAGAGATGGGTGAGTCTTCTGATCCACAAAAACAAGGTGTTAGAAATGATATCGATCAAATTAGATTGAATCTTCAAAAGGTAGTGGAACTTTACAAAGAAAAGAAATATGATGAGGCATTATCAATGTCACGTTCTGCTTATCTAGATAGTTATGAGAAAATAGAAATTCCACTCAGACCAATCGATCCAAATTTTACATTAGAGATGGAAATTAAATTCGCTGAACTTAGAAATTTGATAGAACAACGATCGGGATATGAAAATGTAGTAAAAAAGATTGGCGAACTTCAAAAAGGATTGGATGAATCTGAAAGATTGGTTTCGGGGATTGGTTCGATAGCTCCTGGTATTGCTTTTACATCGTCATTTTCTATTATATTTAGAGAAGGTTTGGAGTCTGCATTAATTATTGGCGCAATCATTACGTATTTGGAGGTTTCAAGGAATGAACGTTTCAAAAAACATGTCTATTATGGAATAATTATGGCAGCTGGTGCGACAGGTATTACATGGTTCATTGCACAATTTATTATAGAAATATCTGGTGCAAGCAGAGAACTTATTGAAGCGATAGCTGGAATAGCAGCAGTGGCAGTATTATTCTGGGTTAGTTTTTGGGTTCTTAACAAAATAGAAACAAAGAAGTGGATAGAATTTGTTAAAGCTAAAGTTTGGAAAGCTACGACAACAGGAAGTGTAATGGTTTTTGTCTTGTTATCTTTTTTTACCGTATACAGAGAGGGATTTGAAACTGTTTTGTTTTATCAAGCTATGCTCTCCTATGCCAAATATATGGAATTTTTTGTTATTCTTGGATTGGTTCTTGGCCTTGCAGTCATAATAGGAGTGGCATTTTTGGTTAGAAAATTGGGAAAGAAACTGCCGTTAAGAGTTTTATTTGGACTTACGATGGGTATAGGTGCTTATATGTCAATAACGTTCCTAGGCAATGCGATTCGCGAATTTCAAGAAGTCGGTTATATATCTACGACTCATTTATTCGGAATCATTCCAAGATTAGATGTCAATCTAGCAACTATGACAGGTATCCATCCTACTCTTGAGACGGTTGTAGCTCAAATCATCCTATTCGCCGTATATCTTGTAGGTTCTGCATATATTCTAATAATACAACCTCGCAGAAAGAAACTTATTGAATCATCTCGCAAATCTATGTCAGAATTCAAACCGTAATTTTCTAGTTATTAGGGCAGACTAACATTTATAAGTTAGTTCATCCTAATTAGTTTAGCCTAATATGTATAGCTTGACTGAAATTAAGAATAGTTGGAATATTGATACAAATAATACTATTTCATTCTTAAATAGTATCCTCGAAAATGAGACATATAAAATTATTTTATCAGTTATAGAGCACTCCAAAACAGTTTATCAAATACACGAAGAAATATCTCTCCCGTTAAGCTCAATTTATAAAAGAATAAAAAAATTGGAAGAAATAGGTGTAATATCAATCGATAAAATTACTATTAACTCAAAAGGACGTAAATTAATCTATTATAAAAGTAAAATAAAGAACTTAACTTTTAACCTAAACGAAAAAGATGTAACTCTGTTTATATCATAAAAAATTTTTACTTGTATTATAATCAATTTAGAATGTGTTTAATTATATTATTATTAATACTATAAAGATTCCTTAAGATGTTATCTAATAATCTCTTAAGAAAGCAGTGATGATCATCTTTTGATTATTTGAACAATCTTAAATGTATTTTTGATGATATCTTGTCATATTATGCATTTATAGAAAACAAAGACAGTGTACACCTATGAAGATAATAGCTACAGTTTAGGAAATTTATTTTAAATCATTATTGTAAATAGTTGAGATATTTTGTTGAATAATCGTATAATATTATTTTATCTTAGAGCTTATTTCTGGACTTACTAATAGTTATTTCCAAAAATATACTAAATTAAATACGGTGATCTTAAATTAAAATATTTCTAGATATAGTCGAAAAACAAGGAATTCATATTTAGAATATATTGGATTATAAATAGAATAAGGGTCGAGTAGGATAGCTTTTTATACATATTAATATCTTGTAAATTACTATATATACTTACAATAAAATAAAGAATATTTGTCAATTGGAAACAGATTAATATGAAATTACTTTACATTTTAAAAATTATTGCATCTTTTAGGATTTATACTTTTAAAGAACATCACAAAAAATCATTTAGCCTTTATTATTATGATCTTGCACGTTCATTATTTGTTACCTTAGCTTTTACAGGAATATTATCTACAGGATGGTTCGGAATTCCTTTAGCTCCACACTATTTTACTGATACCCCCATTGATAATCTGGATGTCGCATTTACAATTCTTAGTGCTCTGGGAAGTATTTGGGGCGTAATGGCTTATAGGGAGTTTACAAGAACACGAGATAATGTTTTATTGGCTAGAAGTTTGTGTAAGAAGATCGATCCAAATATAGGTGATCGTAATTATTCAACCTTTAATCATAAAACAAAAAAAACTGAGCAAGGATATGTCCCATTAGGTCCAACTGATTTTTGGGACCGTCAAACTATAGTTCCAGATTGGTTAGATAAAGGAAAATACTGGCATATTTTGCTCAGATTACAACTTAAAGATAAAGAAATAATTCTCAAAGTTGTTGATGATAACGATCTTCCTTTTTTTTCTGGGAAAAGAAACATTGCTACAACTTCTCGTGAAATCTTGAAAACTGATAAAAAACTAAAAAAAAAATATCGCTATATTGTAAATATTCCTCAATGGCTAGTCATGAATACCGAACCCAGTAATTTTTTATTAAGCGAAGTGAATATGAATGAATTTGAATTTGGGTTATTAATGAATGCCATTAATAAACAACTTGTCATCGCATCAAATAATATTGTCGAACATGAAAAACAACGAATTAAATATTCATGGAATTTCACTTCCTTGCCAATTTATCTAGTAAAGAGCCTCCCAATACAAATTATTTATAAAGAAATCATTACTAATATGATTAAATATGTGCCTGTAGCAAAAAGACATATTATTGAAGAAACTAATATGAATTTAGCTTATCTAAGTAATGACGAGTTAATAGAATCTTTGATAGTTCTTGCTAAAATTAGGAATATTCCATCTCAAAGTATAGAAAAAGTTAGAATCCTTTTGAAATTTCTTACATATGAATATGAAAAGTTAGGATTAGGAGATGGATCTCATAGATATCATAATTTTCATCATAGTCTTGAAGTAGCATATATCAGTTTACAGATGCTGCCATTAGAATTTCACGGATATAATTTTTCAAATCAAGACTATGAATACTTGTTGGTGGCTAGCTTATTACATGATTATGATCCTTCTCAATACAATTATAAAACCAGTATAGGTTTAAATCGTTTCGAAGGGCCTAAAGTTGAAAATACAATTCAAACAATTATAAAAATAAGAATAATAGATGCATATTTTAATTTGAATGAAGTTGAATTTAAAAATTATTTCAGTCAATATCGAGATCCTTTATTGCCACCTTTAGATTATGTCACTACTCATCCGGAGTATATAAGATCTAATAAATCTCTTTCAAGTTTAATAGTTGAATTATTGATTTGGAGAACCGATTATCCTTTTACAAAAAAACCAATATCCCAAAAAAATTTTCAGTATCTACTTGATATAATTTTTAATTTAACTGGATCATCTGACAAATATGTATTGTTATCGGATCTCTTAACTTTGGCTGATCAGTCAGTTACATACATGAGTTCTGATCCTATTAATGCTTGGGATAGGGTAATCAGCTTGTACGAGGAATTAATGCTTCCAAGATCTGAGGCTATCTCCAGAACTGATCAATTTTTTTCCGAAATTATGAAAATTGATCTATTTCAAGAATTATTAAATAATCGTAATTTTCCTTCGATTTTCAGGCAAAGGTGGATATTAGTTTATCAATTTTATCATGAAGGAATTCCTTCTACACAAATAAATAGAACCATAGAAAATGCTCAACGGTTATACTCGAAAATTAATTTACTCATTGGTGTAAGGACTGGGAATCTTTTATATCAAATTGCGACAAATTTTACAGATGAATATTTTATAGGTATTGGTACAGATGAAGAAGCTATATTAAATATTAAAGATAAATTAGCAAATTTAAAGCAGGAAAACGCTTCTTCTTTTTGGGGAGATGCAAAAAAATTATTACCGAATCTTCATAGTATATCTATTGATAATATTTTATTAGTACATCCTTTTACTAATATAGAGGATAATAAAGAACAAAATCAGGAATTATCATTATTATTAAATGGGGCTGCACTCTTACTTAAATC
Source organism: Nitrososphaeraceae archaeon (assembly GCA_035253345.1). GTDB lineage: Archaea > Thermoproteota > Nitrososphaeria > Nitrososphaerales > Nitrososphaeraceae > TH1177. Next base: position 2,670 of record DATFCH010000505.1, on the reverse strand, counting down.
AAATAGCACATTTCAAATACTTACCAATCTAGATAAAAATAGTAACCGAGAGAAAGAATTAATAAAAATTGCATCAAGTCTTGGATTCCAAATATCAAACAATAATAATGAAACTAATCTTTATTTTCCTGAGTCTTACTTTCAGGAAGAATTTTTAGAAAATAATCTATTTTCAGTATTAAAATTTAATTTTAATCCCAATATAAAAAAAGAGTAAAATTATTTTTTCTTAAACATATATAAATTAATAAATAAGTAAAATTATCGAAAGAATGGCAAAAAAAATTAGAGTAGCTATTGCTGGCGTAGGTAATTGTGCTTCGGCATTAATTCAAGGAATACAACATTACAGATCAGGAAATGAAAAGAATTCTATAGGTTTGACTGCCTATGATTTAGCTGGCTATACTCCTAATGATATTGAATTTGTAGCAGCTTTTGATGTTTCGGATTCAAAAGTTGGTCTTGATTTATCCGAAGCAATTTTTTCTCCACCAAATAATGCCATAAAAATAACCGATGTAAATAAATTAAATGTTAAAGTACATAAAGGAAAAGTGTTAGATGGGGTAGGTAAACATCTTGCTGAAAAAATTATCTTATCAAATATTGAAACTGCTAATATTTCTGAAATATTAAAAGATTCTAAAGCAGATATTCTTGTAAATTATTTGCCTGTAGGAAGTAGAGAAGCAACTCGATTTTATGCTGAACAATGCTTGTCTGCTGGTGTCTCATTTGTTAACGCAATTCCAGTTTTTATAGCATCAGAAAGTAAATGGCAACAATCTTTTAAAGAGAAAAATGTTCTATGTGTTGGCGACGATATAATGAGCCAGGTTGGAGCCACAGTTATACACAAAACATTAGTAAAATTATTTATCGATAGAGGAGTCAGAGTGGATGATACCTATCAATTGAATATAGGTGGTGATATGGACTTTTATAATATGTTAGACGATGATCGGTTAGAAGATAAGAGAATAAGTAAAACTAGTGCAGTTGAAGCGATGTCTCCATATTCTATCCCTATGAGAATAGGTCCTTCGGATTTCGTAGAATCATTGAAAAATGATAAAGTATGTTATATTAATATTCGTGGTAAAAAATTTGGGCATATTCCAATCGAACTGGATTTGAAACTTCGTGTAGCAGATGCATACAATAGTGGAGGGATTATGATTGATGCCATTCGTGCTACAAAAATAGGTTTAGATAGAGGATTATCAGGAGTCTTAGAAAGTGTTTCTGCGTATTGTTTTAAACATCCTCCAATCCAAATGCCATACACAAAAGCAAAAGAACAATTCATTCACTTTGTTAATGGAAAACTACATTAATGATAATTTTTTAAAATGAGATATCTAGATTAATAGAAATTGAAATAAATTAAATTTAGATGACAAACTCCAAACTCAAGATCTTCTTCATTTTTAGTTCAGTAGGGCTAGTTTCGTCATTGTTTGCCACAATCCAGTGTATAGTATAAAATAAAAAGTTAACTGTAAATATAATTCAACATAAAAATAATAATAACAAAAAGAGATGAAATTAGGTCAAAATATACTTAACTAGCTCTGGCATCATTCCATAAATAATTAAAATAATCTTTTGCATAGACTGCTAACCCTGGATGTTCAGCCCAAATTGCAATTGGTTCAGAGCTACCGTTTCTGTTTCCTTCTTCACCAAGTAAGATTAAAACTTGTATTCCATCACCAATTACTCCTCCTCCGAACATATTATTTTTGATTCTTACATCTGCAATTCTTGAAATGGCCTTTATAATCTCTGTACTTGTTCCTTCAGAAACAAGAACGACTATTCTTATCCCTTTATCATGTAGGGTCCTAAGCATAGGTTGTAACGATTTAGCAATATCTTGAGCTAATTGCGGTAATGCTATTAATAATTCTCGCTGACTATTCTGTATGATTTCATTTACTTTGCCAGCAATATTATAAAAACCTCTTACTACCCATATTTCTGGCTTTTCTCTAATGCCGCTTTTTTCATAAATAGGAATTAGTTCATTTTTAATGATTTCTTCATTATTTTTAATCTCAATTTCTTTTTGAAGCCTTACAGCCTCTAATGCAGTGGAGGGAGATTTGGGATAGAATTTTTGTGGTCTTGAACTATCTGACTCAAGCCATACCTTGTTATCTAAGCTATTCAATACCTCGTAAATTTTAGAGTAGGGAACACCAGAAATCTTACTGATATCTGATGCTGTCATAGACCCTTGTTCTAATAATGATAAATATACTTTGATTTCATAGCTAGTCAAGCCAAGACTTTCCATTGCTTTTCTCGACTTGTCACTAATATTCATTGAACTATTTTTTATTAAATAACGTACTATAAGTATGTTAAATTACTAATACGATGTTTTTATTTTTTATTATTAATTTATTGATTTAAAATATATTAGCCATCCCATAAGTGAATGAAGATGCGATTATATCTCCTGATCGACATAGGATATTAAATAATTATAGAAACATAAGAATATCAACTAAATAAATGGATTAGATCTAATGATAGGATAACTACATTTCAGTTGTTATATCATAAAAGCCATAGAAATCAACAGTCAATTAAGCAAGGCATGCATAATATTTTATTAATTATTCTCATCCTAATGATATCTTAATGGTAACTTTTAAT
>DATFCH010000504.1:0-2658 GCA_035253345.1 Nitrososphaeraceae archaeon | reverse complement strand
TTTCTTTTTTTTGTTGATCTTCTTTCTATTGTTGTTATATCATAGTTCTACTGAGAGTTAGCAGGTCCAGCATTTTGAGGGAAATCATTCCCGCCATTTTGTGTATATTGAGGTGGATATTCATTTTGTGTATATTGAGATGAATAACCCTCTTGTGGATATTCAGCTGGATAATCCTCATTAGGATACTTATTACCTGGTGGGAAGAATATGTCTTTTATACTTATAGGACAACCAAAACTACCTGTCCATCCTGGACTATCAAATTTTGATGTATCACCTTCTTGACTAGTACAGAACTTGGTAGTCTCTTCTATTGGTACAGAAGCAACGCCAAAGTAGTTAATTATTCCTCTCAATGTATATCCGTAAATACCAGGATCTATTACTTGTCTATTGGTAAATAGACCAGCTTGGCCAAAAACTGCAGTCACTGGTACATTTAATTCAACAGCATCTGCATCTTCTGCTGGATTATCTGCATTATTAAAATTTTCTATATTTTTAAAATAATATTTATCTACCATAATTTGTGTATTAGGGAAAAACGGTTCAGTTTCATTACTGCCTTGAATAGGTAATGTTGTTGCTTGATCTGTTAATTCAACATCTACATTATGTTTACCATCATGTATTCCTGGAAGTTTACCATATGCTGGTTCATTTGAGTGACCTAATACTAGCGTAATATTATTTGCATTTTCTTGGTCTTGTTGACTTTCATCCGGTACTATTGTAAGAATTGCATGTGGTTTTGCCCACACTTCGTTTCCAGAATATGAACTTGCCGAAATTGTGATAATACCCGCAACAAGAATTGTAAATATGGCTATTGAAGACTGAGATAATTTCTTCATATAAAAAGCAGTTCATAACAATAATAAAAATACATTGGTACAATTCTCGAATAGGCACATATCAAAATCTTAATAGATTTATTTGTATCCGAACTGAAGTATTTTGACCATTGTGTTAATTTTTTTATATAATATTCTTTAGCTCTTCGATAGTTGTATCAAATGTTTTTTATACTCCATTAGTATTTTCAAAATAATGTTACTACAAAAAACTAAGTTATTTGCAGTTATGATGGCAACACTGATGAGTGTAGGAATATTATCTTTTATGCCCTTAAACGTATTTGCAAGCCATAGTTTTGAAGCAGGTGTTTCAGGAGACAACATACCAGACAATACACACGTTAACTTGAATGGAATAACACTTCCACCAGGAGGAGTTGTACCATTATATGATGCTAGCCCTAACTTTATTTCAGGACACTTTTTGTATAGAGCAGTCTGTGATACAAGCGAAGCATCAAATCCGGAAGCTCCAGAGTCATTTACACCTCAGCCATTAGTTACAGCAATTGCAGGACACATAGATGAATCCACACAGCTGACTCACGTTGAACCTATTCCACTATACTTTATAGCACATGCATCTTCAATTGATGATGATCCTGAAACACCCGATAGCTGTGTTTATCATGCCCACATACCAGACCCACTCAATGGAGGTTCTCCTAGAAATACAGATGTTGACTTGGTAAATTACTCTGGTGAAGACGTAGTTTTTAATGCAGGCGATGTAGTTGATATGAATGTTCAACGATCTCTTGGTCAAATAGAAGACTTTTATGAAGGTAATGTGATATTACCTACTGATATACCAGCCAAATTCCAAGGTCTAAATCCAGTTTTTAACTTAAATGACGAAGATCTAGATAATGATGGATTGGGACACGAATAATGATTAGTTTACAAACTAATCACTTATCTCATTCTATTTTTTTATCGAGTTAATTCATTTATCGGTGCGTATACTTTAATTAAACTTGTTCTAGTTGATTTTGATATTTTATAATAAATTGATTTCTATATTGTAAAAAATTAAGTTCTTGTTATTGTATTATTTTTAATGTACATTCATCGAATGTACCATAAGATTATTAACTAACAAAAATAAAGTAATATAGACAAAAGGAAAAGTTTTATTTAATTTTACAAACCGATTGTCTAGTAGTAGTTTTATTTCATTGGTGACCTTTTAAGGTCCCTTTTTTTTCCTGGTTGAACAGAAATATTCTCAATCAAAAAATATGAATATCAAAATCAGAAATTATTAATTAAATTTGTATGATCGTCTATAATTGTTTCTGTAAATATTTTTATATTTATTTAGTAGTTTCAGGAGTTTCGTTTTATTTATTCTTATTTGATAAAAATATTTTTTATCTTTTTTATCGCTCTGTATGATGTATGCATATCTTAATTTAGACAAATGCCATGATACAGTGGCAGGTACCTTCTTTGTGTAACTAACAATATCATTAAATCTACAAGGTCCCGATTCTAATAGATAAACAATAATTTTCCTAGTCGTGCTTTGACGTAAAAGTCCTACTAAACGAGATTCAAGAAGAGAAACATTATAAGGAAAATATCTAGTTTCCCTATTATTAATTCTATATTTTCTGATCTTATGAGAGTTAACCAAAAATCTTAAACGATAAGACAAAATACCATTAGATGCTCCAGTTACTCTTAAAAGTTCTCTATGTCTTATTCCAGGGAAATCATTAATAAAGTGAATGATTTTATCATTAAGTAAATTATTTTTTGTTTTATATTTATTAATATTCATATTCTATCATCA
>DATFCH010000503.1:0-5401 GCA_035253345.1 Nitrososphaeraceae archaeon | reverse complement strand
CTAAATTCAGGGAAATAGGTATTGCATCTCTAATACTAAATTCTTGTTGATATAAATTAGAATCTGATATATCGACATCAACATATCTTTGAATATCGAAATCTAATGATAAATTGTTGTTAGTTTCATTTTTATTATTTTTTAATTCATCTAACAAAGTAAACTTATCACTATTAAATATTATACAGATCTAAATTAAGAGTTTTAGTCTAAAAAGAATTTTTATGATATATAGTTGTATGTTGTGATATTTCAAAGACTACATCGAATTTGCATTATATCCATATTTGTAACGATTATAACAACTCAGCTATTAAAAATTACCAAAATTCAAATATAAGAAATATTACAAATGGAAAGATTTTGTTATTTCTTTGAATTTTGTAAATGATAATAAATATTATTGAAGGGGATATACATTAAATTTTTCTATTGTAGATATACGAACAATTTAGTTCATTATTTTTGAAGTAAAAAGGTATCAACTAATATCAACTAATTAGAACAAGAGTACAATCAATATTTTATATAAAATTGTATATTTAATAATTTTTATCCATGAATATCAGATTTATTAAATAAAAAACAATTGAATTTAAGCGTTTAAGCTATCTACATATTGCTTGTGAATCAGCAAAAGTGTAATACATAATATTGCATTGTAAATACAATCTTAATATAATTTGATTCATTGTACATTATTGCCAATTCATTCTAGGATGATAAAAGGCTATTATTTTTCTAAAATACTTTTTCAATTATTTATTTTATCCTTCACACAGTTAATATTTCCATTCATAACCTATACTTTTAAATTCATTGTTATTTTTATTATATGTGCCTTCCAATAAGCATACTAATCCATTAATCCAAGAAAATTCCTTAGTATTAAGAGTAGAATATGTTCTAAGAGCTACATATTTTCCATTCTTATTCATATCCCTACCTTTAAATGCTAATTGTTCACCATCATTTTTTGTAGTAAATATTCCTTCCCAATTTGAAATAATAACCCCGTTTGGTCCTTGGAATGAATTACCTGAACCTATATTATCCCCATCAGGAAATCCATCGTATCCTTTTATTATTCCATTCCAGCTGGATTCACTCTCCGTCCCAAAAGAATTTTCAAAGAGTATTTTATATCCGATCGGTTTATCAATTTCTTCAAATAACTTTCTCCCTATCGTCATTTGAATAATCAAGTGAAGGTAGAATTTCAATATTTGGATAGATATTAATCAATAAATCAAAGATTATAATTCAAAAACTGTTAATATTATTCTAACTTGTTGTTTCACAATCAGCAGTTCTTCTATCTCCTTCCAAATTGTTAAACTTTACTGTTATATCATTCCCTGATCCACATATATAAAAGTCTGCACCAGAATTTCCTATCAAGGTATCGTCACCGTTTCCTCCTATCAATTTATCATCTCCTTTGTTTCCATTAAGAACATCATTTCCATCTCCGCCATCAAGGAGATCATCACCCAAACCACCAACTAAATCATCATCTCCTAATCCACCATACAATTTATCAAATCCAGAATCACCTATTAACTGATCATCACCTTCTTTTCCATTTAAAACATCGTATCCTAAATCACCATACAGAATATCATTACCTAGCCCTCCATTTAAGCAATCGTTAGTTATGCTTCCATGTACCATACCTCGTATAGAAGTCGTATTAACTACTTTATCGCATAGTGATATATCAAAATTACTTGGCAAAAAAGATGTTTGACCGTTTGCTAATAAAATATTAGATATATTAAAGCAGGAAACAAGAGAAATCAAAATTGTTATTATCTGAATAAGTTTTATATTGAAGAAAGTTAGCCGTATTTTTTTAATCAACTCTATACATATACGTAAATCTTTCTTTTAAGATATTGGTTAGTTTTATTCGTTTAATCGTAGAGAATTCTTAAAATTACTTAACATTTTTGAGTATTGTATCATTATTCCGCCCTACATATCAAATAAATCTTTGATCATTTCATTAACAGCTATAATTATTTCTATCTGGGATGAGATGTTCCTAAAAATATGAATGCTTAATACTTAAATTTGGTTCTTTAATATCATTACTACTATCATTATTTTAAGAAAGTTCCATGATTTTAATTAATGGCAAACAGTCTTTTTTTTCTTTTTGAAAATTCTATAATTATACTTTTATTGCTATTAGGCCGTAAATCTTATTGGTAATTTTATTACTATGAAACCTATTCTAATTTACTATTGATATATCTCTAACTTGAATACGGATTAAATATAATTATACTGATAAATCCACTTGATATATTGATTATGTTTGTAACATGAATTGCAATTCTCTACACTTAACTTTCCAAAAAGTTTAATGAAAGGTTCTCCAAGTTTTTAAAAGACAGAATAGAGTTTTGACAGTATCGATGTATACAAAAAGAAGTATGTAATATGTGCTATATAATTGTGATACAATAATTTGTATCTATTTATAGATAGTATTAGTAGACAATAAACAAGATTAAATTTATTTTTAGAAACAAAAAAGATGGAAAATTTTATCTTATAATACAATTATATCACTTGTAATCGTATTTAATTTTATTATTGGAAATTTGTTAAAATAAAGTCTAGGATCGTATTTTATATTCGAATTATTTACTTATGACTTTCTTGATTCTTTATCTATATCAAAAAAATAATACAAAAGCTTAGCTGCTATATTTTGAAATCTCGGATAATAGTATTATATTTATTGAAGGAATTTCTAAATAATAACTAGATTATAAACATTTTTTCCCAAAAGTAGAAAACATCGATAGAATCAGCAATTTATTTATCTAGGTTGCATCTAATACGCTCAAATGGTTTTACCTAATGAACAATTTATTGCAAATCATTCATTTGAAAATATATAATATTGTTAGTTAAATAATTAATAACATAAAAATAAACGTATATTTATATTTTAGAATTTATTGTTTATAATAGTTTCATGAAAAGTAAGAATTTAGCTTTTATTTTCATAATAGGAACTTTTACTCTTTTAATAATAGCTTTTAACAATAACGATATTGATTTAGCGTTTGCTGCAGATGTAACAGTGTTAGAAGCGTTAGATTATGGATATGTGATAATAGGTACAGAAGACAAGGATAGATTAGCCGGATCTAATAGTGGAGATATAATTCTTGGATTACAAGAAAATGATCAATTAAAAGGAAAAGGTTCTTCTGATTATATTAATGGGGGAGAAGGCAAAGACAGAATTGAGGGAAACAATGGAAATGACAAAATTTTTGGTGATTCTGGAAGTGATTTGATTGAAGGAAATGGAGGGAGTGATTATATAGATGGTTATACTGCAGAGGACATAATTCAAGGAAATTCTGGTAACGATAATATTCTTGGATATAATGGTGATGACGTGATTCAAGGTAATAAAGGCCATGATACTATTTATGGAGAACGTGATGATGATAGAATTGAAGGAAATTCTGGTAATGATTGGCTGGATGGTGGCTCTGGACGTGATCTATTAATTGGCGGTTCCGGTGATGATGTTTTATGGGGAAAGTCTGGAAAGGATATATTGATAGGAGGACCTGGTGCTGATGAATTTCATTGTGGCAAAGGTTTTGATATTATATTAGACTATAATAGCTTTGAAGGAGATACCAAATCGAGTAATTGTGAAGTATTTTGATTTTGACGTATTTTTCTGTTACTTAATCATTTTTCCTTTAATATCGTTAGTGTAAAAGTATTATTTGGTTTATAATAATAAAACCTTGATATTTGAGTTCATTTAGTTAGTTCCGATTTAGAATATTCAATGTTATTGACAAGATAGTTTTTTTTACCAATAAAGTTTTCCAAAAAATTCTAAATATCTAAGAAGGTAACAGATATTTAAGAAACAAGAATTGTTTATATTAAAGGTATTCATTTTTTATACTAAAATTGATGAAACTAAGGTTATTTGTTTTGGTTATACTATTTGCATCTGTTTCTCTTTTGTTTATACCTAATTTGATCAATATGCCTATTACAGGTCAAACTGATAAATCGTTCAAAGGGACTGGAGCTCCATTTATACCTCCACCTCTTTCAGAAAGATTAGGGCTCACCTCTGGTAATAATTTTGAATTTGAAGATGAGGATGGAGAGGACGAAGAAACTGACAGAGATGAACTCCCAGTATTGACCAAGCAAGAACGTGATGAATTTTTAAGAGATAATCTTGATTCTATAGAATCTGATCGTTTAACCGTATCAAGTAAAGAAATAATTGATAATGCAACTGATCCGATTTCCAGTATAGTTGAAGAAATTGTAAAAAATGAATCTATTATTAGTGATGAAGAATCAGTACCGTCATCTGAATCATCAATAATAAAATTTAAAGATCGAAATTTAAGGCAATTACTGGACGCTCAGAAAGTAGCAGCGGAAACGGAAAACCAAACAATCAGTACTACAGAAAATATACCTTCAAATTTCACTGAAGAAGATTATGAAACTGAACAAACAGATAAAGTTTCAGAATCTCAATCTCCGAATCTCGACATTCAATCATTTATTAATGAAACTTCAAATGAAGATACAACTCCCACTAGTGATAACAATACTACAGTAACCACAGAAGAGGATGTTGTTGAAGGAAAACCATCAGAAATTCTAGAAACGGATCCAGGAATGAAAGATGAAATTAAAGATATAGAACAACAAATGGAAGAATCTCAACAGGAAGAAGATCAAGCCACACAAGATGAAGATCAAGCCACACAAGATGAAGGATTACATAATACAGCACCAACTGCTCAAGATGTTTCTGTTTTTACATTACAAAATAAACAAGTAAATATTAAATTAATTACAAATGATGAAGACGGGGATCCTCTGTCATTTACGATATTAGACAAACCTTCCAACGGTCAGTTAGGAAATGTGAATCCATCTACTAAGACAGTAACCTATACTCCTGATGAAGATTACGCTGGAGAGGATAATTTTACATTCATAGTAAGTGATGGATCTACTGACTCTAATAAGCTACTGTTTCTGTTACAATAGAAGAACAACAAACGGAAGAATCTCAACAGGAAGATGAAGACGATCAAACCACACAAGAACAACAAACGGAAGAATCTCAACAGGAAGATGAGGATGAGGAATCATAAGACTTTAAAGAAGAGTAAAAACAATTTATTGTTTTTAACTTTTCTTTTGTCTCCATAATTGATTATTCATTGTGATTTCAGATTAATTTTTCAATGTAAATATTCATCTTAAATATATATACAATAGTAAATAGTACATCTCTTCTGACTAACTACTACCATCCAACAACTGCGTCACTGTAATTATTATTAATGTTGAAATTTGTAAAAATTGCCAAGAG
>DATFCH010000502.1:0-6747 GCA_035253345.1 Nitrososphaeraceae archaeon | reverse complement strand
GAAGAATTCAAGAATAGGAGTGAGCATCAGTATTTCGCCTAACTCTTTTACTTAGTTATTAAAATCATTTATAAATGTTATTTTTAAATAAGTTTAAAACAAATTAAATAAATAGAACAAAATCTGGAATCAAATGCATATTCATTATTTGTATTTATGACTGGACTACAAACTATTATTTTAAAATTTCGATTATATTCTTCTCGTTAATTTCAAATGCATTCCATTTTTTGGACGCAATGTTATTGATGGTTTCAAAATAACTTTATTTGAAGGGATGCTATTCATCTTCCATAGTCTATTTATTATGGCAATAATGAGAATTGATTCCATCCATGCAAATGGTTCCCCAACACAACTTCTAATTCCCCCACCAAAAGGAAAATAGCTAAATCTTGGTAAATTTTTCTTAAATTTATCTGTCCATCTATCTGGAGAAAAAGTGTTAGGATCTGGAAAATAAAGCGGATTACGATGCATCACATACTGGCTCATTAAGATTATTGAACCAGAAGCAATAACGTACTCGCCAATTTTGCAATCAGTAATTGCTTGACGCCCTATAGCCCAAGCAGGTGGATAAAGTCTCATAGATTCAGTCAATACCTTTGTAGTATATTCTAGTTTCTGAATATCATTGAATGATATTTTCGATTTATTATCAAATATTGAATTAATCTCTTTTTGATGTCTTGAATCAATTTCTGGGTGTTCTGATAACATATAAAATGTCCATGTAAGTGCATTTGCGGTAGTTTCATGTCCTGCTAAAAATATCGTCATTACTTCATCTCTTAATTGTTGGTCACTCATATTTTCCGCAAACTCCCTATCGTATTGTGACTTTAAAAGAGTAAACAATAAATCATTATTTTTCCCCTCGTCTCTTTCTAATTTTACTCTATGTTCATCAATCATTCTAAATACTATCGAATCTAAATTTTCTTTTGCGTTTTGGAATCCCTTATTAATTGGTAAAATAGGTATTTTTTCAATTAATTCACCAAATGGCATTAGAAGCCGATTGAAATAGTTCATACATGTTAGAAGTGAATCTCCAATTTCATCCTCTTCTGGCTTAATGTCATACCCTAGTACAGCTTTACAAATAATTTCCAGTGTAAGTTGTGTCATCTCTTTATGTATATCTATTTCTACGCCTTCCTTCCAGTTATCGCATAGATTCAAAGTTTTTTCTATTATTATTTCAGTATATGATTTGATTTTTTTTGGATAAAATGTTGGTTGGATTAAGCGTCTTTGTTTATCATGATAATCACCCTCACTAGTAAGTAAGCCAGATCCCAAAAGACGTTTTGATATCTGTAATCCTCTACTTTTTATAAAATTCTTGTGATTTGTTACTAATACATCTTCAATGTATTCAGGATGATTCAAGAAATAGATATTCAGTTTACCAAATTTGAAATGGGATATATAACCATAATTTTGAGCTAAATTAGTTAATGTTTTAAGAGGGTCTCGTAGAAATTTCCTAGCAAGAGTAAAAGGAAGTATGTCTTTTGGTCCAGGAGGATACTTATTCACTTCTTTCATTCAATGATTTTTCTCTTCCATTCTTATATTGTTATAGTATTTTTCACAATTTCAGATAGCTAAATTTAATCTTAAAATGCTATATTTAATATAACTGAATCCTAGTTCTCTTGTCATATGAATTTTTTATCAGGATGATGAAATATAGGTAAAGTCGGACTAATTTTGTAGTTTTCAATAACATATTCTAAAATTTGTAAATCTTGATTCGAATCTGAATTACATACTGTCACAATAGGCACGTTTCTTCTTTGTAAGCGGACATTGGTAGGCTTTTAATAATCACTGCTAAGAGAATTTTATTCTGCTTTTCTTAAAAAAAAATGGTGTGCTACCATTATTTTTTACCTTGTATTTACATTGATTTAATCTCATCTATATACTGATATTGTAAATAAACCTATTATTTCCTGTGCTTAAATATTATAACCTGAAGACAGCACTCATCTACCAAAATCTATTTCATTACCAGACAATATAAATATTTTAAATTAATTGAGTAATTGCATGGATAACAACAAGTCATCCTCTGTATATCCTAGGACTATAAATCATGTAGCAATTAGTGTTTCAAATATAGAGGAAGCAATAAAATGGTATCAGGATATACTAGGATTTACATTAATAAAGCGTCCGATAGAACTTGTAGGCGATGATTCCCTCACTGGAATGGCGATCAAAGATTTTCATAGTCCAAAGTTAAAGAAAATGAAAATAGCTTGGTTAACTTCAGCCAATCAAGTAGGATTTGAAATTATCGAATATGTTGAACCTAAAGCCGAAAGACGAACAGATAGTTTTGAGTACTGGAAATCAGGAATTACTCATATTTCTATTACTGATCCAGATATTGAAGGGTTGTGTAAAAAAATCTCAGACAACGGAGGAAAGCAAAGAAGTAAGATTTGGGAGATTGTTCCCGACAAGCATTATAAAGTGGTCTTTTGTGAAGATCCATTTGGTAATATAATTGAAATCTATGACCATAGTTATGAACAATTAATACTCTCTCTAAAGGTCTGAAGACCATTTCTTTCATTAATCCAATAGTTACTTGATATTGAGTTAAAAGATGTATGTTTTTCGTTACCAGTCTTTTTTTCTCAAATAATCTTTGTCATTATGATATATGAGATCGATTTATTTTAATATATATTCTATTTATCTTAATTGGAAATGGGTTTTTTTGCATAAATTTTAATGCTATTTCTCATAATGGTTTTAAAAATACTATATTTGTAGTAATAACATTCATAATATTTTAATGATAACAAATTTCAAGAATGGAAGGGTTTGAATATCTCTTTTACTCATAGGTACTGTTTTTAACACTTAAAGAACTAAATCGTTGAAAATTCACTTATAGTTTTGGGAGAAGTTCGTTGAGTGTTTTAATAGTTAATTTCATTGGAAGTCCCATTAATAGAATTTTAGTTTTATCTAATATATTAAATCTTGATGCAAAATACTCATTCTTATTTGTTATAAAAATCTGTGTCTTTTGAAAAGTTATAAAATATTTTCAAGAATATACTCCCTTTTAATTTTTGGAGGCATTTTATATTAATAATTGATAGAAAAACATATTTTATATGTATAATGCAAAAACAATAAATTAATTTTATCATATTATGATCTCTGCTTTTTCTAATATACGAACTAAGAAAATTTTTAGTCAAGTCCTCTCTTTCATGAAATTCAGATCCATTGCAAGATGAGCTACATCTTCTGCAATATCTGCATATCTTAGAGATTCATTAAATTCTATTCTGTCATATAAATAAAATTTATTTTCAATCATAATAATATTTTTTAAATATAGATCTCCATGAATATCACGTATTTTGGATTCAGTTATACGTAGTAAAAATAATTCATTATATTCTTTTAGAAATGAATTCATTTTATATTCTAAAATTGGATCCGTTTTACCAAGTTGTAAGAGCGTTTCAAAATTTTCATTAATTTTATATTTCATTACATGTGGTAAACCATATCGAGAAATTTTGTCGTTAGCCGTAGAATTATTATGAAAGTTAATCAGCACATCTGTTAAAGATTCAATTATTTTCCTGTTAATTTTTCCCAATCGAACTAAATTATCCATCCTAAACTTTTGTGGAATTTCTATCATTTTTACAGCATATTCAAAAGATTTACCTTTTTCGTTTAATTCCGCAAATCTAAATCTATTATTTTCTTTTATAATTTTTACTATATTTTGATACATATTTCCGTACAGAGGTTTATTTAGTGTTACTTCTTTTTGACAATATCTTTTTCTTAATAAAAGATTTGAAAAATCCAGAACTTTGCCAAATTTAATCTGTTTCTTAATTTTATAAGTAAAAGGACCTGTTAGAAATATCCACGATATATGAGTCTCTAATACTTTGATATTGTAAACAGGATGAGGATAAGCATTATTTTCTTTTAATTGAGATATAATTTTTAATTGTTCTAAACTCATTTTTTTGGTATTATTTTCCTTCTGTTATTTTTTTATAGACTGGTTTATATCTACTGTTAAATATTTTTCATGCCTTTGTTCATATTTTGCATTTATCATATTATAAAAATATGTACATCTAAAAAGATATTCTTTCGATTGTAAGCTCTTGAAATTATTATATACCTTTGAAACATACATTTAACAAGCTTAAATGAATCATTGGTTAGGTTTAATTGTTTCTTGATCTTGTTGGTTTTTTCTCACTAAAAGTATCATCATGAATGCAAATCATTCCTACAAGTATAAATATGGAGATACTAATAAATAATATAGATTATCCTTTTGTTTTTCTTGACGTAATTTTGGTTCCAATAAATAAATTCAGTTTTTAATTATATCTATTGATAGAATAACAGCATGAATCAAAAATTCGAGTTCATTTGTTAGCATTGTTTTTCCAACTCAACAATAACTACAAATTAATCTGATCATTTTTAAAATAATTTTTAATTGCTTTTATTTAGGTTTTAGGAACTATAACTAATTTATTTATTTCATATGGAGAGTATTATAGTGGATTTTATTATTTAAGGAATGAATCTTAATTTTTTATCACTTTTACGCTTTATTTGGATAGGCCTCATCAGATATAATTCTATTGATTTTCCCGTATATATCATTTGGCGGATAACAACATCATTAATAGTATATACTATTGGATATAAATTAGTTGGTTGGATTATAATAATAACCTACTTTTCTGGAAAAAGGACAGGTTTCATGGGTAATATTATGTTAACAGAAGTTTACATGAATATTTTCTATTTTGTATATAACATAAAAAGTACAAAATATTTAGGTCTCATAGTCTGTCAGTGACCCATAGCCCGAATTAAAGCTAATGTCATTAACGCAGACTATGACTCACCTACTAGTATTCCCAAGCCGATCCTTTCACAGGATCAATAGTACAACTATCGATCTTTATATAAATATTATAGTACAATTATGTTAATATAGATTTGAATTTAACCATTCATCTGCCTGCTTAATTATTATTCTTGTAATCCAAAATCTTCCAATACTATCTTTTCTATAAATCTATTTTCTCTAGAATTATCTCATAATTTTTCTTGGCTTTAATTGAAAATTTTAAACCTGATTAATAATTAATAAAATAAAAATTGATAAAATTTTTGGAGTGAGATCTTATATATCTTATCGACCTATTTGTTTTTATGACAAATATAATAATAGTTTTGAAAATCATGGGATAATGTTTTTACTTCAATATTGGTGAATCCTGTTTCTTCTAACATAGAGATTGCTTTTTCTTTACCCCACATAGCACCTAGACCAGCACCATTTTGGGACAATGAGACACTCATACAATGAAGACAAGAAATTGTATAAAGAAATGGTCCTAATATATGAGAAATGTTATGTTTCAATGAGGTGGATGCAAGAATATCTTGCATAAGAAAGATCCCTTTTTCTGAAAGAGAGTTATAGATATTCTTTAAAACTAAATCAGGTTTAGGTTGATCGTGTATTGCATCAAATGCCGTAATTAAATCAAATCTTTCGTTAAGTGTCAAATCCAAAATATCTTGGTTTTTAAAAAATGTATTTGAATTATTCATATCTTTTGAATCTTTTATCGCATCATCTATTGCTTCATTTGATAGATCATAACCATAGAAACTACTTTTTGGAAAATGCTTTGCCATCAAATTAACTGCTTTTCCTTTACCACATCCTATATCTAGAACTTTAATTCCATTTTTAAGATTAACTAGAAGATTTGGAACTAAAGGCAATATGTAATCAATTAATCCAATTACAACAGTTTGGTAACTTTCCTCTGCCATAACTTCATGAAATCTCTTATAAGAAGAATAGGGAACACCGCCACCGTTTACAAAACATTCAATAATTTCATCTTCCACTTGAGATAGTATTGGAATCCATTGCATAGATGCTGCAAAATTATATATGTTATTTTCTCTAGTCAAGTATTGAGCTTTTTCCTTTGAAAGCCAGAATTTGTTATTGATCGGATCATATTCAATGATTTTCCCAGTTACCATGGCTCCTAGCCATTCCTTAATGTATCTTGCATTTAGTCTTGACTTTAATGCAATCTCTTCAACAGTGGAAGGTGGAATGCTAGATAATATATCAAATAATTTTGTTCTATGACCTAAAGATAACATAATAGATAAAGAACCTTTATTAATTACATCTGTCAAATAGTTTGAGAAGTCACTATCCATCTTATGTAAACAAGTATTACATACAACTATTATGCATTTCGAAATCTTTGCTGAATATATAGCAGTTTGTATATATTAATAAAATTAATAAATAGATTTGCTGAAAATAAATTCTTCCAGTCAAATTGGCTTTGAGTATAAAACTATATTACTTCAGCTAAATAAATGAAAATAAGATATTCGTTAAGTATATCGGATAGGAAGCTAGATTAAGAAAATAAAATAGTTTAACATTTGAATGTAATGATAACTTTAATAAACGTAAATATTTTTATCCTAAGATAATAAAAATCTTGCAAAATAATTGTCGGGTTATTATGTTAACAATAGTAAACGATATTATTTCTACATTAAAGGAATCAAAACAAAATATATTAAATAATATCTATGAAAAGTAACGAGGAAAACTTAATATTATGTTATATATTTTAGATAATTTTTTTACTAAAAACTGTCATATTC
>DATFCH010000501.1:0-6426 GCA_035253345.1 Nitrososphaeraceae archaeon | reverse complement strand
CCTCTTTAAGAAAATAACATAAGCAAAAATGAATGGTACTATTGGAAGAAAATATGAATAGTTTTCATATTCTGAACCTAAACATAAATTTAATGTAAATTTTAATCTTAATAATAAATCAAATACAAAGTGATTATTCCTGGAATTATACCAATTTTTATAAAGTAATGAGCTCTCATCTTAAATTTTTTAATATCTTTATAGGGATATTGTGTATTTTGGTAAATGATAGGCATTACAAATAAAGATACAGCAAACGTTATAATATAGAGAGAAAATATAAGTAGATACTATCTATAGCTGAAAATCCGCCTGGAGAATTTAACGAGATAGATGAATCCTGATATAGAGGTAAGAACACTGTTTTCTCACAATACAGAATCATAATCGTGAATATTATCTTTTTTTATACCTGCTTTCGATTTTCATCCTTAGTCATTTATTTATATGTGAGTTATAACATAGAATAAGAAAGTTTTCATATCTTTTCTTCTGAACAAACAAACAAAAAGTATTTATCTGATTTGGGTATGCTAGCTTTAAAACAAGTTAGATATTTATCCAGTCAAAATTCAAATAATATATTAAAGCATAAAATTATCTTAATTGTCCTCAAAATAGGAAATATAGATTCAAGAATTTATCCCAAATACCATTCTGATAAAACTATGAGATTAGAGTAATTATCGAAATAATATAGAATTTTTAAAAGGCACTCTATAGTCTACTTTATATAAAATAATAATTATAATGTCATGTTGAATTTGATTATTTTAAGACACGGTGAGGCTGGCACACGACTACCAGATCCTGTAAACGATTATCAAAGACCATTAACTCAACCTGGAAAAAAAGAAGTTATGCAAGTAGCCAAATCACTTAAAAAACTTCATGTCAAATTCGACTATATCTTTTCAAGTCCATTAATAAGAGCATTTGAAACTGCTAAAATTGTTGTGACGCAATATAATTTAATAGAAAAAATAGAACTATGTGATGAGTTAAAACCATCTGGAAACAACGGTATTTTATATGATAAACTAAAAAATTAAATATCGATTCAACTATCCTCATAATAGGACATGAGCCTTATCTTAGCAGTATGATAAGTGATATAATATCAAATAATAGTTATAATGAAAATAGAATTAATATAATATTAAAAAAAGCAGGTTTATCAAAGATTAAAATAACTTCTACTGTTCCCAGACTTAAAGGGGAATTAAGTTGGTTACTTACTCCTAAAATTTTAAAGAAGGTAGTTAAACCTTCTAAAAATATACGTTCATAAAATGAAAGCGTCAATAATAGATCTAGGATATAATTCTATAAAATTAGTAAATTATAACATTCTTCAAAAAAATAAAAAATATAGAGCTTATTATGATAAATCGATACGGGTACAACTCGGAGAAGGAATGCATAAAGTAAACGTACTTCAATCAGACGCTATGGAACGTACTATAGAAAGTATAAAATATTTTAAAGAAATAATCAGTACTGAATCAATAGATTATGTCATACCCTTCGCAACTAGTGCAGTACGAGAAGCTGAAAACAAAAAAATATTCCTTAACCATGTAGAAGAACAAACAGGTCTTAAATTTAGAGTACTGACATCAGAGCAAGAAGCATTTTATTCTTATTTGGGAGCTTTAAACTCTCTTTGTATACCCAATTGTTTGTTCTTTGATCTTGGTGGAGGTAGTCTAGAATTTGTTTATACTGAAAATTATAAAATAAAAAAAATGGTTTCACTTCCTTTAGGTTCACTAAAATTAACTCAATTTTTTTCGTACATTACTAATGAAAGAAACAGGAATAAAGAATCGGTTGAAAATATTTATTTAGAACTACAGAATTATTTATTAGATTCTTTACCAACTAGAAAAGATTTAGGAATAAACATAGATTCACTTATGTTGATAGGAGTAGGGGGAACATTAAGAGCGCTAGCTAGGTATGATCAGTTAATTAAAGAATATCCATTAAAAAAATTACAAAATTATAATTTAAAATATTCCTCTCTTACGGTGATAAAAGATCATTTGTTAGGTATGAATCCGAAGGAAATATCCGGTATTGATGTAATAGGTAGTAATAGAGCAGAAACAATCACTACTGGTTTGTATACAATTTATTTATTGATGGCAAAATTAAATTTCCAAAATTTAATTGTAAGTACTAATGGTATACGTGAAGGAGTCTTGTTAGATTTCATTCATTCTTTGGAAAATTCTAGTAATAATACTACAAATTATAAAACTCAGTATATTAAACTAAATAACTATCTCATAAAGAACTGTCAAAAAACTTCATCTTCATTTATTGTGCCTACTTTTATTAGCCAATTGCTATCATTTGAAATATTGAATAAATATGAACACGATATTTTAGTAAAAGCGTTTCTATACTTACCAAAAATCTCTAACACTATAAGCTATTTAGGAAAATTTCATTTTCTACTCGATGAAGATATTCCAAATATTAATCATGAACAACAACTTATTTTAGCTTTATCTTTAATTTCAATTTATAAACCAAAAATTAGTTCTGAAATAGCGGAAAGTTATACATCATTATTGCATTCGTATTCAAAAAAAAGTGCAAAAAAAATTGTGGAAAAAATTTCTGTATGCCTACAATTATACAAAATTATGCAAAAAAATAAATATATAAAAATAATAGAATTTAATAAAGAGGATAGAAAAATGTTAATATCCCTAACATTTCAAAAAGAACCTACAAATTATGATATCTTTTTAAAAGAAATATTAAAAAATTTTGCAACGTTATTCAATATTTCAATTAAATATAATTATATTCAATATGAAAAGGAAATCAGGAGTTAGATGATATGCAAAGGACACAGCAAATCAAAGAAAAAAAATATGAAACAACAGGAAAGCTTATTGTCGTAGAAGGAATAGATGGATCGGGTAAATCCACTCAAATCCACCTCTTGGAAAAATGGCTTAGGTTTAATGGTCTGCCTGTATTTTTAACAGAATGGAATTCTTCTGAAGCCATAAAAGAAGTCACTTCCAAAGGAAAGAAAAAAGAAAAACTAACTCCAACTACATTTTCCTTACTTCACGCAACAGATTTCGCTGATCGTTATGAAAAAAATATTTATCCACTCTTAAGAGCAGGTTATATAGTACTAGCGGATCGCTATATATATACAGCTTATGCAAGAGACATAGTAAGAGGATGCAATCCTTTATGGGTAAAAAAAGTGTACGAATATGCATCAAAACCAGATCTTGTATATTATTTTAGAGTCCCTGTTGATATAGCTGCGGATAGAATATTGTCAGGAAGACCTCGTTTAAAATTTTATGAGGCAGGCATGGATCTTAACTTAAGTAATGATATTTATGAAAGCTATCGTATTTTTCAAAGCAAAATAATTGAACAATATGATAAAATGGCCGCTAAGGAAAATTTTGCAGTAATTGACGGTACACAGAATATTGAACAACAACAGAAAATAGTACGAGAAAAATTCGATGAAATAGTAATGAAAAGTAAAACAAATGATGAAGTAACTAAATCAAATGATGAAGAGGAAGAGACATAAAAAATATGATAGATACAACTTCTTATAAAATTAATTATTATGGATATGGAATTCCATATTTACAGAATATTGAACGAAAAGGTAAACTCATTATAATTGAAGGACCTGATTCGTCAGGTCGTAGTACTCAAATATCATTATTAAATGCTCATCTTGAAGCCAATGGTCACGCTGTTTTGAATACAGGCCTAAAAAGATCGGAACTAATAAGCGAAGGCATATTACATGCCAAAGAAACCCACTTGTTACGAAGACGAACCATGAGCTTATTTTATGCGGCAGATTTTGCAGATCAGTTAGAAAATAAGATAATTCCTTCTTTAAGGGCAGGTTACATAGTATTAGCTGATCGGTATATTTATACACTATTGGCAAGAGACGCAGTAAGAAAAATAAACCGCAAGTGGTCACATAATTTATATGGTTTTTCAATTAAACCTGACCTTGTTTTTTATCTAGATGTTGAACCTAAAGAGCTTTTAAGAAGAAGATTTGCGAAAAATAAGACACTTGACTATTATGAATCAGGAGAAGATTTAGGACTTTCCGATGATATTTTAGAGTCCTTCTTACGTTACCAACAGAAAATTAAACAAGAATTTACTAGAATGCAAAAACTATACGGAATTATTCCATTAGATGGTAACCGATCAATTGAAAGCATTAATGAAGATTTAAAGAACAAAATCGATCATTTTCTAGCCAACCAATAATATATTCTTCAATTTAATCTTAATCTTAATCTAATTTTAATCATTGAAGTGGAAAAGTAGAGTCTCGAATTTATTTTACTAAGAAGGTATCTATATTATTTTTTTTTGTTACGGCTTTGATAAACTTGGTAATGATGAAATGAGTTATCTGCTTATTCTCTTAAATGGAGGTCTTGGAAATACAACTTTTACTGGATGTCGAATTGCAGGTTGAATCATCACAATTTCCCCTTTTCCCATTTGGGCAATATTTCCTTTAGTAATAATATCTAACATTGAATATGAATTTGTTGACAATTCAGACAATCCTAATTTGGCTATCATATGTATCCCCGTGTTCTCGTGTAAAATAGGATCTACTGCACTTTTGAATTGCTGAGCAGATAAAAGAATGGTGTTTCTTGATTTTCCTGCTATAATCGTTTTGATGATTTGTTCTGCTACAGAGGATCTATGACCTAATGAAGAAACCTGTGGAAGAAATCGATTAATTTCATCGATGAATATTAAAATGTACTTGGGTTTTTTATTTAATTTTGTATTTTTCTCTCCTTGACTTTCGGTTTCATTAAGAGAATTTTCAAAACTATAACGAGATGAAAAAAGTTCATCTATATTTTTCATAACATCTCCTATAACCAATGATTGTTCCTCCAATGTATGAATCATTGCAATATCAATGACGAATACGTCATCAGCTTTTATTTTTTTTATTTCGTTTCCAATATATATACTTGTTTTTCTTTTGTCAGTAAACAAAGGAGATCTTTTAAATTTCTGTATATATCCTAGAAAATGAAGATACATTGATTTGTGACCCACTATCTCCTGTGGATAATCGGTATACTTTAATAAATCTGACCAACTATTTACAACATTATTACTAGAACTATCCTCTAGAGGCCATGATTCATAGATATAATTAATTATTGCATACAGATTATATCGGGGGTCATAGCTTTCGGATGAAAGTAAAAGATCAAGCCTATCATAAATATCTTTGAGTTCATATGAATATGTTCTAAAATTAGGTGGAATATGAATTGATATAGGTTTTCCATCTTTACCTCTTGGAAGAAAGTATGTCACATTATCAAAAGGATCTGGTGATATTTCCAAGACTTCGTATAATTCATTGTCTTTTTCTGTAATTAGTTCTCCTCCTTCTCTTTCATGAATATCTAACAGGTCATCCTCTCTTGTATTAAAAATTATTATTGCTACCTCATGATTCTTTATTAATTTTTGATACATAGAATGTAATAAGAACATAACATAAGAAGTTTTTAAATTTCCAGAAATTCCTGTAGCATTTATGTGAGCAGTATCTGGTCCTGCTAAGTAGGACATAGCAATTGGCAGGGCAAACTTTTGGCCGTTCGACATTTGTATTACGCCGCCCATTACTGGATCTTCCATTTTTGGAATTCCTAATGCCATGAATATTTCCTTTTCATTAGCAAATCTTACTGCTTTATCTATATTGACAGGCATTCTGATATTATCTTTAAATTTCGTCTTTGAATTAGATGTTAAATTTTGGATTTGAGTATTTGTCATAACAGCTACTCTTGCAATCCTTATTCCTTGATCTACATTATTTTTTGAATTATTTGTATTATCTATTAATCTATTATCAACTGGGCCTAAAATCTGTTGTAAAATTGTTATTTCAGAATTTCTTACGGTTCTTAACTCCTTTACAATGCCAATAGTGACTGTATCTTGAATATTCTCAACAGATATAAAATCAAAAGGTGCAATAATAATATCTTCAAAAATTGAAAACCAAAATTCATCCATCGTTATTTGATACTTGTCAAATTGAATTGTTTTACCTATAATATCAGAAGTAGTGAGATCGGATTTGTCAAAGTCCTGGGAACTCAATATAAACAATTTTAATTGATTTATAAAATTATTAAATAGTATCTATATAGTTTATTTAGTATAAATTTTTCATACCTATTAACTCATCTTTAAAATATCCTTTCATTATTTATTTATCAATCACCTTGTTAAAGAATTAAATGTCTGGTCGTTAGATGTTATACATTTTTTATAAATTTAATAGCAAAAGAAAAGTGTTATTCAATTATTTTAATATAATATTCATAATGTAAAGTATCG
>DATFCH010000500.1:0-4485 GCA_035253345.1 Nitrososphaeraceae archaeon | reverse complement strand
AATATTATTAGAAACCTTGAATAAAATTTGATTTATTATTCTATAAAAGATTTTCTTCACAAGTCATATAAATAAATTCTATCATGTTATTTAGATGAAAAGTCATAATATTGTCGTCTATATGATAATTCCTCTCGCTCTTTTCTCTACTTTATTATTGTTCGATAACGTAGAAGCACAAACTAACTCAACAACAACCAACAATCAAACAACAACATCTCAACCACAACAAATACAACAACCACAGCAAAATCAAAACGCCAATCTTACTGCTCAGGCATTAATGAATACAAATATAGCGGAATTAAAAAATACTTTGATGAATTCAAAGCTAGCTATAGTTAAAGGTAATATAGACCAAGCATTACAAGATGTTAGAAATGTGGAAACACAATTGCTACAACTAGAGCCATCTCCTCCAACTAAATTCCTGAATAATATCCATAAAGCTATAGGTGCTATAGCAAAATCTGAAATTGATAAATCATTGAATACTCTTACAAACATTGAAGTTAGCATATTGAAAGCAGAGAATCTTATATTCAAAGCTGCGGTAACAAATCCTCAAATAATACAACAAGTGAAAGATTCAGTAGTAAATACTCAACAACAGCAGATACATCAAATAGATACCGAGAAACAATTTGATACTTTGGAACAGTCCGACCCTGTGGAACAATATGATAATGCTGGATTAAACACAAATTTGATAGATTTTAATGGTATAGAAAATAAATAAGGATATTTTTTTCTTTTTTATGAGATTATTATTTAAGTATTATGAATTTATAATCTACTAGATTAACTATTAGTTACCTCCATTTATACAAATTTCTAAAAATACCCATCATAATGCTTTTATAAACTAGTACACCATAGGTAAATGGTTTAATATAACCATGTTTGAAAAGCTTGATTTTACTTTGATCTCTCCTAATTAATGATACAAAGCTGAGATGTATCTGGTTAAATTTTGAAATTTAAGTGGAGTTGGAAAAAATGTTTAATATAACATCATTTAGTTTTTTTGGAAGGATTATATTAATTTAAATTAATGAAATAATTACTTTTAATGACTATAATTGCCATTTCAAAAATACAATAGACTATGTTTATTAATATCATTACTAACTATTTTTTCTATTATAACTATTCTCTCAAATTATAATTTTGCAAATTCTTCAAATATAACTCAAACAACTGCAAATGACAATAATAATTATTATTCTTCCTCATGTAATATTTCTATAATAGTATGCCTTAATGACATATATCATCTACATACAAAATTAAAAGAAGAAAAAGACAAAATACAAATAGATAATATACTAGAACAAGTTAATTCAACCAAACTCAAAGAATATGTAGATTTATTATCATCTTTTCATACAAGACATACTAAATCACACTATATTGACAATGTTGTAAATTGGCTTAAAAATGAATTTGAAAATATATGTAAATGAAGAGTATTATTTTATAATTATACTCAAAGTGATCAAAATCAAACATATTATTTAAAAAATATTATTTGTATTGCAAATGATGCTGATATTAGTAGTATTGATAATAATACCAACAAACAGAACTTATCATCTTCCTCACTTCACATCAATACTATGATAATTGGAGCTCATTATGATAGTAGAACAAAAAACATTAACAGTACTTATGCTAGAGCACCTGGAGCTGATGATAATGCTAGTGGAGTTTCTGCAGTACTTGAACTTTCACGAATTCTTTCATATCTAGATTTAAAATATAATCTGCAATTTGTTTTATTTTCAGGAGAAGAACAAGGTTTTTGGGGTTCAAAGAATTATGTGAAATATTTAGACATTAATAATAGAACAAAAAATATAGATCTATATATCAACTTTGATATGATTGGTCATCCTCCCTCTAACGAATCAAATAAAGTTATCCTAGAATATGATATTGGGAATAAATATAAAAAAAATGACATGTATTCAAAAGCAATTGCATTATTCATAAAACAAATAGCTTCTAAATACACTAATCTAAATGCCACGTTATCTAAACTTGGAGGAAGTGATTTTATTCCTTTCGAAGCATCAAATATTACAGTTATTGGGATACATGATGAAGGGCCAGAAAAAAATCCACATTATCACAATTCTACCGATGTTCTAGATACAATAAATATAAAATATTTAACTTCAGTAACTAAGATGACGCTTGCAACAATTTTAGAACTAGATAATTTACTAAATAAATGTAGATTATACTGTTAGTATAAAAATTAATTTGAAAATATTATTTTTAAGATGTGCTATATGAATAAATTTCATTTGTCAATGAAAGTCACGGATATACAAATGTTTTATTAAAAATACTAGTTACCATTATTATCATGAGTTCTGTTAATTTAAGGAAATAGATTTAGCTGTGAATGCTCTATTTTTAATCTATTGATCATTAGATTATTTGAAAGAAATACAGAACATCCAATATCATATTTATGTATTCTCTGTATTTGTATTTTCTTGGCATGAGATTAAGAAATAGGTCTAATGCATTAGAACCTTTCAAGGATCAACAAAGAGGTCGTGTTGCTCTCTGGTATTGGATACAAAGATTTGGTTCATGCCAGATTTATAGCAAAAGAAAAAGAGTGTCGGCATTCATTATATAGATAAAACTGTTATTCAAATTGGTAACCCAAATTTTTGGTTATGGTTATGTATTGAACCAGTTCACGGATCTGTGTTTGGAATTCACATTTTAAAAGAAAAGAAATATGTTTGAAGCAGAGAATTTCATTAGATCTCTTGTTGAGAAATATGGTAGACATACAGTTTATACCGATTGTGGAATATGCTATCCTCTACAAGCATGTAGATTCTTGCATCTAAAACATAGATTGCATTCTTATTTAGAAAAGAGCCTGATAGAAAGGATAATGCAATATTTCAAGGATAGAACCGGATCATTTGATTATTGTTATTCTTGTATTAATAACAAAAAGAGAAACTGTAATCTACAACATGTATACAATTAGATCAAACTATTTGTTTATCTATATAATGCAAAAATTAGAAATACCATTCTATTCAAAATTGCAGGTGAAATAATCCTTACTTAACAGGACTTTAGCATGTTTTTCATATTAAATTATTCTAAATATATTATAATATACAATATAAAGAACATATCAATTCCAACAAACTGAAGAAATTATTATATTTCATGTTAGAATCCAAATGGATAATAATTTTATATTTCTGAGCCACAAACTCTTATCAAAACAATTACCAAAAGATTAAAACATGTTTATCTATCCCAATTACATTTCATGTTAAAAGTCCTCAGAAGACCTTTCTTAGAGTTCAATAACATTTTTGCAAAATATATTTGAAAATAGTTTATGGTTCTAAACTCGACATATTTTGGTAGACTCTAGCCATTTCCAGACTGGTCATATTTTGGTAAACTCTAGCCTTTTCCAGACTGGTCATATTTTGGTAAACTCTATCTTGTCCTAGGCTAGACATATTTTGGTAAACTCTAGCCTTTTCCAGACTGGTCATATTTTGGTAAACTCTATCTTGTCCTAGGCTAGACATATTTTGGTAAACTCTAGCCTTTTCCAGACTGGTCATGTTAGAATACAATGTAATAGGAATTATTGTTTCTCCAATAAATGATTGTTGATATGTATTTATCTTGACATCTGAAATAATTTGCAATAAATTGAAATGATTAAAATCTATATATTTCACATCATTTCCTTGTTTGTTTAGTGGTAAAGTATTTTCTGAATTTGTTATAGATATTATTTTATCTTTTATATTTTTCCAATATTTATCTGGGTATTTTTTAATAATACTTTTAGTTTTTTCATTATAATCTTTTTGTGCAACTGATATTTCAAAAAAAGATAAAAGGAAACCACCACTACTGATTAATGAAATACTAATAAACAAATAAAGAATCGAAAGTGGTATTTTTCTTTCTATTTTCATAGATTGAAGAATAGAAATAACTATATAATAATTTATTCAAATCATTGCTATTTCTATTATGGTCGATAAACTAATATTAATTTTTTATTATTAATGGAACTAAAAAATTGTATAAGAACAGTCTACACACATCCGAGCCCGTCTAGCAACAAGCACTTTATATCCTCTTCTAGATTTAATATGAATTTCTTCTTCTGCAATAATTACTATATGTTTAAGAAAAGATTATCAACAGTCCGTTCATTCGTTTCTTTCTTCTTAGTCTCTTTTATAATTGCCATAATTGATGAGGGATATGTCGTCGATTTTATTAACTATAATATACAATATTTATAGTCAGAGGATCTATTCTCTATTACACATTTTATGTTCATAGAGGGTGCATTGTTTCTGTTTAATGTTTCATATATCTCAAAATCAAACTGATATACATGAACAAAAATTAAATTTTGTAATTTAATAGTAAAAAATATTTATTTATATAAACATAATATTTTTA
>DATFCH010000499.1:0-2862 GCA_035253345.1 Nitrososphaeraceae archaeon | reverse complement strand
GATATGCTTATTGTGGTGGTATAACAGTTATCGTATATCTCAATATGAAATCTCCTGTATCGCTACCCACGTTTGTATGAGGACCTTCACCATAGCCAGGTGGATCATAAAATTTGGTTATAATACCTAAAATATCACTTGGATTTATAGGTTCAGATTTATTAAACCTAGTTGTGCACGCGTTAAAGTTTTCGTTATGTTGAATCACTTTTACAGAATCGAACCAGGTGTCTTGTGCATTCTGTAGAATAGGAATTAATTTATCCCAAAGATTATCTGGATGTTTACTCCTGCAAGAATGATCTACTTCATCACCAACGGTGAAAATTAAAAGTGGCAATGTCGCCGGTATTTCTACAGTAACTTCAGTGTCTGGATCAAATGTTACTGTTTCACCTTCACTAACATCACCTAATCCAAAAGGTGGGATATCTTGTCCCACCCAGATTCCCTCACCTGTAGTCTTATCAGTTAATTCGACTTTCACACCTTGTATATACGCAGTTAGATCATATTCAGCATCACCTGAAAGTGGTCCTTCATGATCTTCATATACCGTTATAGAATCGAATTGTACTTTCACTTTATGGGTAGGTGGAGGAATATCAATTTTAATGTGTGGGATTATTCCTTTAGATAGTTTCTCCTCTAAAGTTATTGTTGAATTATGATCTACTGCAGTTAGGTTCGAGGATTGTTGATTATCGGTATCATTAATAAGATTAGAAGGAATCATAGTAATAGAATCGGGGTTTGAAGTATTTGAGTTAAAGTTGGATGTATCTGCAAATGCGCTAGCAGACTCATTAATTTCATTGTCTGGCGATGATTCGCTTTTTGTATTTGTTCTTTCAGAGAATTCTTCAGGCTCAGTATTTAGCGATTCTTGGTTATCTGTATCTGAACTATCTGTCAAATCTTCAGATTGAGATTCCTTGTTTATGGTATCCGCATATGATATGCTTAAACCTATACATAAACTGATTACAAGAATAAACTGAAAAGGTAACAAAATTGAGATATAACTAAACGTAATATATCACCTATTAGAATATTAAATCATTCTTTAAAAGTATAAACTTTCCGAGGTTTCTATTGCCTTTATTGAGTTTTAATAACGCTCTGTTAATTATCTGAAATTGTTTATCTGTCCTGCTTTTGTTGATTGACACTTATCTGCAGTGGTTTTGAAAATATCTCTATAAATAATAATGGAGTCTTTTTCTATTACAAAGTTGTATAAAGATTAAATTGTAACCTCAATGCAAAAAGATATGCAAAGACACACTCTTATTATATACTGTATGTTATTAATTTCTATTACAAGTTCACTAATTATTTTTACCACACCAACAGGAATACTCTCATTAGTAAATCCTGTATTAGCAGAAGAAAAAGAAATGGACTTTGCAAAGAAAGACAAATCCAATTTTTGCTTTAGATAACAATAATTGTAAATCTGAAAAAGTTTTAAAAGGTGCTTCCAATAAAAAAGATTTGAAAATACTTTCAGAATGTAAACATGCAAGTGGAAAGGTAAAGCATGTTCAAGAAATGCCTGATGGAGATTATAAATTCTTTTTGCAAGTAGATAAAGAATACAAATCTCTTTTAAATAAAGTTAACAAGAAAAATACTGATGGTAATCTTGTTATAGAGATTGTTCCAAGAGATCAAGATTCCAAATACGTTGATTTACCTGATAAAGGAAACAAGGTAGAGGCATGGGAAGCATGGGTTAAAGATAAACCAAAAGGATGGAATGAAATACATCCAGCATGGAAAGTTGTAATAAATTAGATGATAATATCTAATCTTCAAAGAAGGGTCTAAACTGAACATCAAAACCTAGTGAGTTATTTGCAAATTGCTTTATTGTAACCATTTTTGTAACCATTTTGCGTATTTTGTCCTGTAATTCTGAATGTTCAATTAATTTCTTTTGCAAATAGGACACCTAATCTGACTATTCATATCATGATCAGAGACGTTCTAGATTAATAAGTATAAATATTTAAAATTCAAGGAACCTTGTTAGTTGCCATTCTAAGGGAGTTGAATAGTCATAGTTTCAGTGGTCAATTACTAATTTTCGATAATCTAATAATGCCTTCTGCAATATTGAAAAGTCATAAAGATATAGAAATCATAATAAAAACAGTTGCAACTGCTTTGATTATATACCTTTTATTTAATAAAAAGAATGATCTTTTAGACTCTATGAATAACAGGTTTTTCAAATATACCATATTTCTTGCAGTAAGCATAGGATTATCTACAACTTTGTTCTTGATGGAATTTGAAAAGAATAATAATTTTCTGCTAGCTCAGGAACAGGAAAAATCTAGTAATTATACAAATAATAAAAATCTCCAATCTAGTTCAACTACCATCAATAGTCATACAAATAATTTCAAAGAATCAATACCAATAGAGGAGTTCAATGAAATTAGTACAATAAACAATAATCATAATGATTATGCATCTGAAGTAGATATTCATATTCCAAAAGGATCTTTTCATCCTGCGACTCACAGATCATTTTATCCAGACGAAATAATAATAAATAAAGGTGAAAAAATAACATGGATAAATGAAGATAAAACACCTCATACAGTCACCAGTAAAGAGAAGGTATTATTTGACTCCTTACTAAAGCAAAACGGAGAGTTTACATATCAATTTGATAAAGTCGGTACTTTTGAGTTAGGGTGTACCTTACATCCTTGGATGCATGAAACGATAAATGTGATATAAATCCCTCATTCATTCTATTACTTTAAAATTCAATTATTTCATTTAGAGTCTTGGTTTGCTTTACTTTTATATTTAGATTTTTTTGCTCTCAATGAGATCTTTAAT
>DATFCH010000498.1:0-5026 GCA_035253345.1 Nitrososphaeraceae archaeon | reverse complement strand
TTTAAAGCCAAAGATAAATTCATCTACAACTCCTCTTAATGGTTGACCGTTAAAGTGTTGGTTTGTCTGTGCATCATCTATGTCTATGCTGATCGTATTGTATTTGTTTATTGTTATTTGTGTCTTTACATTGTCAAATTCTGGATTTAAGAAATCACTCTTTTCAATTACATCTAATATACCATTTATAGTAGTTGTACCATCTGGTTGAACTTGAATCGTACCTGCTGTTGCATTATCTTGCTTAAAGTTCATAAGAATCATATAATGACGATCTGTTCCATCTAAATGAACCATTGTAAACTTTGAACCAAAATCAGTGACATTTCCATTCACTACATCTAACTTCCATTTACCATCAAGAACACTACTAGTTTGTTCATTTGGTTGTTGTGGTTGTGCGCCATCTTTAATTACTAGAGAATTTATTGAATCTTTTGCAGCAAAGGTATTTTGACCACCTGTTGTGGGTGCCGTAGCTGTAGCTATATCTGTTGTTGTTGTTTCTGCTGTCTGTCCATATGCAATAAATGATGATGATTGCATTAATCCCAATGTAAGTGCAATTAGTGTAGGTATTGCTATAGAATATACAAATATTCTTTTATTCATTAACATTCATCTATTATTATTTTATAAAGAATTGTAGGACATTTATTGAAATTAACAATTTTTTTATTACTAATTTTAACTTTTAAACTGTTTTTGCATTGTTGATATAGAATTCTATTATAATAATTGAAAAGATTATTTGTAATGCCTTGCTATTTGTCATTTTAAATGTAACTATTATAGTTTTTAAATTATTTATGTTCTACTTCATATTTATAATTTAAATTACTATAATTTAATACATTTGCTATTGTAGGATTTCCATGCGATGAAGAATTCCAAGGAATCATTATATCATTTCTATTATGACTTGGTATTCTACTTCCATTTCCATACATAATTTCTCCATCTAAAGGATATCCATCATCATTTCTATTATCTTGCCATTGTGCCCAAATTCTATCAACATTAGAATGATTTAAGAAAAATATTGGATCATTAGGGGATGTTTGTAATATCATGTGCCCAAAAACAAATACGTGGATTTGATTATGTAATCCTCTAGGCCTAAATTCTTCTAATGCATTTCTAAAACCAAGACTAGTTTCATCCCACGGATTGCTATCGTAAGAGTTTATTGACATTGCGCTATTTACATCTGTGATAGATGGTAAAGATCTAACATCCCATCCTCCTCCAAACTCTTTTGATTTTCCAAATGCTCTAGCTAATTTAGCCCGAGGGTATGATGATAATGGAATAGTAAAATCTGGACGGTCTCTTGGATAACCTGGTAAGGCAGGATTTCCTGCATCATTAGTTTCTATAGTTGTCCATCCTTTTTCGAATGAAAACGGTCCATTTTTTACCCTGAATCCTAGTGGCTCACCAGAATCATAATTTCGTACTAACTCATTAGGATCACCATCTCCACCAAACCAGTTCCAAATTTCGGCTTGGTATGGATTGGTTTCAGCTTCCCATTTCCAATAAGGTAAAGATACTGAAGGATTAATAGATTGTAAGTCTAGTTCAAATCGACGTAAAAGTTCACGATGCCAAGGAAGGAAAATAGGACCTCTATGAGCAGCATTTCTGCCAGTTTCTTCATCTTCTTGTTTTGTCATAATGCTCATAGTTTGAGCATGCCATACTACATATTGATCGTAACGCCCTCTTTTTTTAAGTTCTACTATTGAATCAATAAATGCTTGTTTTTCAGGATCAGAAAGAGAATAAAAATTTTTTCTTATTGTAATATTACTCATTATTTTCACCTTTTTTTATTAAGTTTGGTCCAAATTCTGGAACCTTATCTATGATATCTTTAGCTAAATCTTCAAGAGAAGAGTAACCCCAATAGGGAAAATAATGTGTTGCATAAGTGCCATCTTGTAGTTTCATAACATGGATATTAGCATTATCTATAGTTAAACTAGGATGATTACTACCACCATGATTATGATGTTCAGCTAAAGAATGTTCATGTCCTTGTAGATTTTCGTTTATAACAATTTCTTTTCCTTGGTAATTAAAAGATCTATTCATAATATTTTGATTAAAAAGTAATAATATATAACTAATTTGGAGATATTATTAGAAATAATAAATATGGATATTTTTTCGGCGCCTAAAAATTTTGTTATAGTTAGTATATTGAATTTGCTGTATTAAGAATTTTTAGAAAAAGGATCAAATGATCATACTTAAGTATCAATTACAATAAAAAAGCGCTGATGGAAGATAAATCAATAGAACTAAATAACAATATTCAAATTCGATATTTGGAGTCAAAAGCAGATAATACTTCAGATAGACACATACTATTTATACATGGGCTTGGTTCATCAGCTGATAGATGGTTAGATATTCCAGATGCACTATCAAAATATTATCATACAATAGCTGTTGATTTAATAGGTTTTGGAGAAAGTGACAAGCCAGAAGATATTGATTATACTATTGAAAAATTTGCAGAATTTATCCTAGAATTTATTAACAAAAAAGGATTAATTAGTGATAATAAAAAAATTACATTAATAGGGCATTCTCTAGGGGGATATATAGCTGTCGAATTTGCAATAAGAAATATAGAACTAATAGAAAAGCTTGTATTAATCGATTCTTCAGGTTTTCTGAAAGGCCCTACTCCTTTACTAGAACAATATCTTTATGCTGCTAAATATACATCATATGACAATGTAAGGAATGTATTTGAACAATTGGTCTCTCAGTCCTGGAGAGTCTTGCCTATAGTAATTAATACTTTTATAACGAGGATTAACTCGCCAGGAGCAAAATATGCTTTTGAATCAGCTTATAAAAATAGCACTACTACACAGATTGACTTATCAAGACTAAAATCTATCAAAGATATTCCTATATTGATAATATGGGGAAAAAATGATAACTTAATACCTATAGAACATAGTAATATATTCAAACAAATTCTGAGGGAGTCTAAAGTTGAGAAAATAGAAGACACCGGTCATGCACCATTTGCTGAGAAACCTGCTTATGTATGCGAAATATTACATACATTTCTATCACAAAAAAAGTGATATTAGCCTCCTGCATTTGTTTAATCATCAGTTATTGATAGTTTCAAGTGAAAGAATAATACATACATAAATACAATTATAGATGTTCTATTTCTTTCAAATCTAACTTTCATACATAAAGGGAATACTAATAATAATGATAGCTCATTTGCGGCAATGATGACAGCATTTACAGCAGATACTTGTTAAATGGGACTGCAACGCAAGTGACAGTAGTGTTTGGCGGTACGCCTCCTACGGATAAAGAAATTGAGCAAGTCATAATACAACCGGGAGCATAAAATCTAAGTTATTTATTAATATCATAAAAAGTTGTATTTGAATCAACGTAATTAGCAAATTCAGTCATTACATTCAAACAATTTATTCTGATATCTTTCAGATGTGCCATTACTCCTTCATAAATGTTAGGATTTCATTAAAAATTTTTGCAGGTTTAGTAATTAGCTTTTATTAACAAGGCCTTACTATATATTCAAGAGAATAACAAAATCTCTTATTGTTTTTTATTAGTTTTTTTATATTTTTCATATCTTTAATTATTACTATCTTTTTGCTTTTTCATTTGTATTCTCAAAGTGATTTATTACAAAATATAAACGCAGAAAATATTTTCGAAAATAAGAATTACAGTATTAAGAATCAAACTATTACAAAAAATAAAAATAATCAAGATACTTCTTATGATTACATTAGCATTGGTGCATGGGCTCCTTTAAATCATAGTCTTATTCTTCATAATTTGAAAGGAGAAGAGCAAAAAAATGCAATACAAACTCTTCTTAAACAGGGTTTTCATGAATACTATTTTGCTATGAATAACTTTGAAGAAGCTGAATATTCAAAGTTAACTGAAAAATTACTAAAAGCTGCAGAACAAACCGATTTAAAAATAATAATTATTCTTCGTCCACCATCAGAAGGTAATTCTAATACAAATTATGATTGGAAAGGCTGGATAGAGTATTTTAATTCGCTTGAGAAAAAATACCCAAAATCATTTGAAGGATTTACAATAGATGATTTTAATTGGAAAAGCACTAGAAATGATACAAAATTCGAATTAAATATTGATTTTATGGAATATTCAAAGTTAATTAAAGCACTTAAAGGTAAAGACATAGATATTAAATTTTATCCAACAATATATTTTCAAGGTAAACGTACTGACAAAGTATTTAAAAAATATGATGATTATATGGACGGATTAATTGTAGCCAGTGGATGCTACTACAATGTTTCTACCCTAAAAAAGGAATTTACTATTTTTAAAGAAATTTTTGAAAAACCTATTAAATATGTTGTCTATCCTACTACTACATATAACTATTCCAGACAAGGATATAATACCCCTACAGACCGTCTGATACAATCTACTTTATCTATAGCATCTAATTCTGCTGATGGATTAATTATTTTCCGTGATACAGACAAGTCAGCAATACAAGAATATTTAGCTAATCAGAATAACAAAGAATATCTGGAAAAAATATCAAAGAGCGAAAAACTACAGATTAATGAGGAAAAAATCACAACGGCTAATTTGAAAAAGTTATTTAACCTACCAGATACAGAACAATATATTATTAATTGTCAAGAATGGTCTAACAGATATGATAAAGCACATAATGAATGGAAAGAATTATCACAACCAGAAAAAGAAGAAAATGACAAATGGAAAAAAGAGATATTAAAAATAATAAGGAAAGATAAATAAAGATAAAATTAGAATTATTAATTTTTTTCTTTTACTCAACTATTACATATTGAAGTAACACTGATAGCGGTTGTAAAATAAGAGACTATTATAGACATTTAATAAGCATATATTTAGCTTTTATTATTAGAGAGTTATTTTTTGATTTTGTATTATTTATATAGAAAGATAAAATATCTTTATGACATATACACTT
>DATFCH010000497.1:0-9099 GCA_035253345.1 Nitrososphaeraceae archaeon | reverse complement strand
ATTTTATATTAATAATAATCATATATTTTACGATATAACCAATAAATAAAAAAATTAAAGATTATAAGTTTTTCTTAAACCTAATCTATGATAAATTCAAATTGGTATTTTCATAAATTCATATGTTAGTTTTTGGACTATTTTAAACCTTTAATTTACAAAGTAATTTTTATATAAGAAACTAGCTAATAAAAAGTTCTTTTTTTATGTTATGTTCTCTAAGAAAATAAATATTTACCAAAGTATTCTAATTTCTATCCATCAAGTTTTTTTAGATATCATTTAATACGTAATGACCAATTTAATATATATAAAGTGAAATTTTTAAAACTATACATTTTTTCAATATCAAAATCATCTTAAAAGATTTAAAATGATAATATCACCTGAGATTAAATTATATATTCATTAATTTATGAACGCTCGTTATAATTTTAACTTAAAAAATTTTGAAGTTATTTCAACCGACTAACCACTGAAAAAAATCAATAGCACAAGAATCTCTATTGAATTATATTGTCTTTTATTTTTGATTTTTAGATTTATGTAATCCTTCTTATATGATTATTGAACTTTAACAAATTTAAAGTTCTCAAAGTATAAGATTTGTATCATACTTAAATATGATTTTTATATAAATTATACTATGCTAAATAAATCTATAGTTATCGTCAATAATGATACTGATTTATTGAATATATTTACTGAAGCTCTAAAAAAGAGTGGTTACCATAATATTTCTAGTTTTAATGATCCAATTATAGCCTGTCAGGAAATTGAAGCAAATCCAAACAAATTTTCTTTATTAATTATTGATGACAAAATGCCTAAGGCAAATGGATTATTTTTGAGCACCAAACTCCTAGAAACAAATCCGAAATTAAATATAATCATAATGAGCGATTATTATACTGACTTAAAATGTAATTATAAATTCAATATACTTAAAAAGCGTGTATCTATTCTAAGATTAATTGATGCTGTAAATGAAAGTATGTCAAAATCTATCTCTAAAGATAACAATCTCTACTGGGGATTTGATAATAGTAATAAAAAGGCTAGAATACATCTCACTCTCTAATCTAATATTATAAAGCGTGAATAATATGCTAAATGATATCATGATTAATCTATATTCAGTTATGGTAATGGATAGAATATAAAAGGTCAGGTTTAAATCTAAATCGGTAAACCTTTCATTTTAGTTTTTCAAACAATACTCCTACCTCGTATACAAATTATTCAGGTTTTCTATTTTATTTGCTCTTTGGTTATTCTCTCCTTAGTAGATTAGTTATAGTAAGATAATATGTAAAGATATTTTTTGTAGTCTGATAAGTAAAAATAGTCAATGAACTCTAATGTTATAGCTATTTGGATATTTCTCTTATATTTAATACTTGATATAAATATAATATTTTTTTTACTTTTATCTGCCGCTTCCAGGTAACCCTATTCCTTTTAATGGAGAACGATAGCTGCTTTCTTTCTCTATTCCTTCAGAAGTAGTAACTTTTACTATGGTCGAATTAGTTTCTGGTTTGGGATAAAAGAAAAATGATTGTCCAGGTTGGAGTATCTCCATATTTTGAATATCGCCTTTTCCTAAGTTTACTTCTATCCCAGTAAGTGGATTTGTTCCAGAATTGGTAATTTTAACTCTGTAAAAAGTACCAGAAATATCTGTTTTATCTTTAATGGCATCTATTTCTAAAGAAAAAGGTTTCTTATTTTGTTCTTTTAAAAAAAAGAATAAAAAAAGCAACAAAAGTATTGAAGTGCCTATAATCATATAATGTATTCTTTTCAATTACTTTGGTAATAATCAATATTTAATATAATATAACATTATATGAGAATTTGACAGCGTTATTGAAGAAAAACGAATAATATCATCTTAGCCACTAAAAAATAACGACACCAATTTTATTTAATTAATCAAAACTATATAATTTTTTTATGTAATATTGACAAATATTTGAATCTATTGTTTCATCATTTTCATAGAACTGTCTTTCTTTTTCTTGCTAATATCTGGTAAATTATTATGATGATATTGCGTATGATTAGAATCATTTCTAGAGGTATCTAAACCAATCCACTAATCAACGTTCCAAACATTTCATTTGGAATAGCAAATTGTCCTTCAGTTTTACTGACATCCATAGTAAGTCCTAATACTTTGTTGCCCATGAGTTGGATTGTTAAAGGTACGCTTTTGTATTCATTATTGTTGTTTTTGACGTCAAGTTAATATCTGCTATCTCAATTGCTATTAGGTCTGTATTCGTAATAATCACATCAGAAGAGGTAAAATTTGCAATTTTTGTGATTGTGTGAAAGAGTAATGTCCCTGTTTAATCTTAGTAAAATTCGCCATGAAATTTGCATAATTGCTATTATGATTATTGCCATTACTATTACCTCTATCGGCTATATTGTTGTATATTGTTAATTCCCAAAATCCTCACTGAAGTCAAGTAACAATTCTATCATTTATTTGATTATTTGAAAAATGTCCATATATCCTTATTTTATAATTATTATTTTCTTCCCTATTGTCATTTAATTCCATAGTTTTTGTAGATGGCAATTGTGTTAAGGCATGGTGATCAGTGTGAATATGTGATGTCGATAACAATTGTATTAGTAGTAGTAAAAAAATCCAACTAAAAATGTATTCGATAGGTGATTGTGAAAGTAATAATTGGAAGTAATCAATTCTATTATCTTGATCGTATATTATAAATTCTTATTCTTAAAAAAACACATTACCTCAGTTCACATATTAAATATAAATAATTTGCTATAAATATATATTTTAATCATATACATAGTTTACATTTACTTATCTAAGATAAACCAAACCAATGAGTTGTGTATAGTCATATTTTATTTTTAAATATAACAAAATTAACAATTGTTTTTTTAGATCTTTGTGTCTATTTTGATTTATATTTTATATTATTATTAGCAATAATAGGTTTAAAATAGTTCAATCAAAAAAGAATAAATCTTAGATTCAATCATTCATTCGATAATGAAAAATAATTTCATCACATACACTGCAATATCGATATCTATGCTAGCAATAACGTCTTTTGTAATTATTTTTACTGCCCTTTCAGATAAAACCGAAATTGCATTAGCTACTACAGACAATAATCAAACTACTCAATTAGTCACACAAGAGAAAGAAGCTGATAAAAAAATCGTACAACAAGGTGTGATTACGTCTACTCCTGATCCACTTCCAGGTCATGAGGCTCATCAAAGCGTTACTATTTTACGTTTAAAAGCTGATAATACTATTTATGATGGAACGTTATCGTTTGTTGCTTCCAAACCAGTAGAAGTCCAAATACTATATAGAAATATGACTGGCACAGATAATCCTCAACTCCCTAAAATATCACCTGAATTCGGAACAATGAGCATAATCCCGCTACCAGGTGGACAAGGTTCAGTAATATCCTCCCTAATACTGCCGCAATATCCTGAAGGGGCAACTTCCTTTGCTGCCTCTGTCCCTTTCGCTGGTAATGGTTTAGCTCTTCATAACTTGGATGGCGATGAATTTGTTGCAAGCTATACTGTAGTTGCAGATGAAGTTGGACCTGCCGATAGAACTGATGAAATACTAAACCCATCTGCACAAGAAGATGATGAGGATACAAATGATGAAGATGAAGACGAAGATGAATAGATTTAAGCATTAACCATTTCATCAAGTATTAGTTGAGACGTATAATATACATCTTCTATTTTTTATTTATGTCCATTCCAATATACCAATATGTAACTATTTAAAATTTAAATATCATTACATTTTTTTAAAATTCTAATAAAGAACCAGATAAAGAATTTATTTTAGTAGATAATTTTATAATTACTAACTTAGTATTTTTATGGATAAGGTGACAATATTATAAGGCATTAGAAATATCATTTAATATTCAATTTCTAAACAAAATTAATAAAAATAACTTCCAATTAGTATTTAATATAATATTGAAACTAAGTATAAATATTTACTGTATGATCGTTATGGGAATTCTATCTTTTATTGTATTAACAAGTTATGAAAATAACAAATCTCTATATCAAATATTTAATTCAGCTGATTTCGAATATTTTCCACAAATTTTTGCAGGAAAGGATGATGATAATAAAGATGATAATGATGAGGATAATGATGAGGATACAGAAAATTCAGCAGATGAAAAGTTATGTAGTAAACTTTTCGAATCGGAGTCCTGCACTAAAGATAACAACAACCATGATAATAAACGGAGTGAAAAAGAGGTTAAAAAAGAGGATTTAACTGAAGAAGAGACACAATCTGAAGCTATTATAAATAAATATTTGGAACCTATTGAAGGTGAAAAAAAATTAACAGACAATAGCTTAAACACAGAAAATAAAATAGGAAGTAATGTAAGCGCAACTAGTAACAAGAATTTGCTTTCGAATAAAGTTGAATCAAATAATATTTCTAATTCGAACCAACAATTCTATCGTAAATTATTAACAACAGAAGTAAAACCATCAGTTCTGAATAATCCTAATAATTCAACTAGTAAACAAAATTTAAATAATCTGAATCAGTTTCAGCTAGTAGATCTGATCGCTTCTACCATTTCAAATTCAAATAATATTGATAAAAATAAGGTTATACAATCACTTAATGATTTTATAGCACCTACTAAAGCTAAAGGTGGTAATGTTAATGAATCACTGAAAAAAATTTCTGAAATTGTCACAAATGACCCTTCTGGAAATATAGCTAATAAACTGGTTGATATTGCCAGAACTAAATGAAAATACATTACATTTGACTTTGAAAATTCCAATGAAGTGATTAGAATATTTTGAATATCACTAAATTGATTGAGATCTATTTATTAAAATTATTTATAGATTGGGGATAGATTCTAACTATTAATACGATTTTTGCTCGTTAAAATAATAAGACTATTATATTTTAAAGACGCTTAAATAAAACTAATGAAAAGTAGGCAAAGAGCAACAATAGGTATTATTGGAATTTTGACTGCAATTATGTCTACTTTTTTTATTCTTTCTATGAACAGCGAACTTTTCTCATTAATCTTCATATTTTTATGGTTTCTAGGTATTATATTGATTTCTTGGTGGTATAATCGAGAGAAAAATTTACGTCTAAAACTTTCTATGGGAGTCATGCTATCGGCTCAAATTATTATGTTTCTTTTTGGTAAGAGCTATAGCGACGAAAATAATAATATCATACTTTTTAACGAATTTTACTTATTTAATACACTTTTGATCGGATTAGGTATATTTTATTTTGTATTCAAAACAAAGAGAAAAGTTGTGAACCGTCAATCATTCAGCAATTTAGTCAAAAATGAAATTTTAAAGAAACAAAAATACAAATGTGCAAAATGTAAAAAGACTCTAAGTATTTATGACTTTGATCATAAAGATGATGACAGATCCAATAACTCTTATAGTAATTGTCAAGCCTTATGTCTGATTTGTCATGCGGTGAAAACTAGAAAAATAAAAAATAAAATTCATAAATGTTCTATTAAGATATAATCTTAGGAAATCTTAATTTTTAGAATTTGTTAACAATAATTAATCTTTATGACTGGTTTATAGTTTTCTTTTGATTTGGCTTTGATAGAATATATCAAAAAATCAGTTAAAATAAATAAACCGATAATTGTTAAACAATGTTATAAGAAAAAAGAAGTTTTTAAGATATTGAGTTGGATAAATCAAAGCTAATAAAACGATACTTGAGTTTGTAACGAAAATAAAAAACTAGAGATGATTAAAAATTATTTATTTGTCGACACATGATAATAATCGTGTTGTATTGATAAATAACAAATAACTAAAGTTTGTTTTAAACAACACTAAAAATATCAGATATAAATAAAACTAAAAACTTTTAATATAAACTACTATTATGGATTTAGATGTCATATGATACAGATAAAAAATTTGCATTTCCTGGCAGTTCTTTTCATTTTTCACCACGATTGAAATACACAATTATCCATATGACCTTAAAAATATTTCCTAACTTTAAAACAAAACAGTTATTAAATTGTCAGCAAAAGCTAAAAATTAAGGCTCTGCAGAATCTTAAAGAAATAGTTCTAGATATAGCTGAATTAAAGATCCATAACATATTTTCAGATGATGTGTTAATAGAAAAATACGCGGATAAATCGATTTCCTCAGAAACTGAAAAACTTGTAATATATTTTAAAACTATTATCAAAGAAAAAACTGAATTTGAAATAAATATAGAATATTCATGTGGATATTGTTTTGCAGAAGAAAAAGATGATTTTTATTTTAGAAGTCCACGAAGTGGCTTCCATTTTATTGTTCAAGATTCTTTGATAGACTCTACATCGGCAATTCAATCTTGGACTCAAGGTGAAACAATGGAATCAAAGTATTGGTTTCCATGTATAGATGATCCTCAAGTTAAATTTACAAGAGAAATCCAAGTAACAGCTCCTAATAAAGAATATTATGTAATTTCAAATGGAATTTGTATCAGAAAAGAAAATGCTTGGATATGGACTGAATCAACTCCAACTCCAGCTTACTTAACTTCTGTTGTAATAGGAAAATTCAATATGATGGAAGACTTATACGGAAAGATTGCCCTTCAGTATTATTGGCCAACAAATATACCCAAAAATTATGAT
Organism: Nitrososphaeraceae archaeon; assembly: GCA_035253345.1. GTDB lineage: Archaea > Thermoproteota > Nitrososphaeria > Nitrososphaerales > Nitrososphaeraceae > TH1177. The sequence continues at coordinate 2,383 of DATFCH010000497.1, read as the reverse complement.
CCAATGCTAACATTTAGAGAAACTCCACAAATAATAAAATTCTTTGAGGAATATACCCAAACAGCATATCCTTACAAAAAATATTGGCAAATTGCGGTAGATAAGTTTGAATTTGGTGGAATGGAAAATACGAATTGTACAACCCTCACAAGTAATGTCTTGCATGATAAGAGGGCATCATTAGATTATTCGAGAGACATAATTATAATAGCCCATGAGTTAGCCCATCAATGGTTTGGAGATTTAATAACTTGTAAGGATTGGTCACATATTTGGCTGAATGAAGGTTTCGCTAGCTATTTTGAGATTTTATACTGGAGACATAGGTTCGTAAATAAATCCAATAATAAAAAGGCCAAAAATGAATTTATGTATAAAATAATTCAAGCATTTGAAGATTATTTTGATGAAGCAATTAATTTATATAAAAGACCAATAGTGACGAGATTCTACAAACATCCAGATGAATTATTTGATAGTCATTCGTACGAAAAAGGAGGAATAGTATTATACATGCTTAGCAATTTGATGGGTGAAGATAAATTTCAAAATATTGTCAAAAAATATTTGGATACATTTAAAGAGGATAGTGTCACAACAGAAGATTTTAGGAAAGTTTGTGAAGATATTTACGGGGAAGATTTACAACATTTCTTTAATCAATGGATATATACTTCTGGACATCCAGAACTTGAAATACAATTTTCTTTAATTGAAGAGAAAAATCAAAATGGAAAACAAACTACCAGGGTAAAAGTAAAGATTACTCAGGTTCAAAAAGAAGAATTCGATTTTCATTTTCCACTTGAGATAAGAATAGTCTGTTGTGATAAAAAAAATACGAACAAAATAGTCATAGATAATATTGAAAAAATTGATATTAGTAAAAAAGAAACCGAGTACACATTCCAGAAGGATATTTCTAGAGGTACAACTATGATTAAATGGATATCTATTGATCCTTACTTAAAAATTCTTAAAGATATTAAATCAGTTACTATAGTAAATCAGGATGATATTTTTAATTTAGATAATATATTAAATAATCAACTCGAAAGTAATATTACAACAATTTCAGAAAAAATAGAATCACTTCACCTATTGAAAGATTGTTATAGTAAAAAAACCATAGACTTGCTAACAAAAATTATTCTAACTGATACTTTTTATGGGGTAACCATTGAAGCTGCCAATGTTCTTGGTTCCTATCATGACAAAAAAAATTCCGTAAAAGATAATGATGCTTATGATGCATTGCAAAAGTGTATTGTTGATGATAATTTTTCAAAACTTTCTCCATACACCAAACGAGCGATAATTACAAATTTAGGTTTATTTGAAAGAGAAAGTACACTTCGACTACAAGCAAAAAAAAATAATACAGCTTTGTTGGTAGATCTATTAGAGGATAAAAGTTACTTTGTAGAAAATGCTGCCGCATCTGCCATAGGCAAATCTATCAAAAATCTTCCTAACGGCAGTATTTTAAAAGAAAAAATGGTAAACTTATTAATAGATAAAGTTATTAATTCGGAGACATTTCAAGATCAACTAGCCCAAGGTGCAATTCTGGGTTTAAGAGAATTGGCTAATGATCAAGATGTCGATTTGGTTAAAGATATAGCAGATTTAATGATCCGTAAAAGCGGCAATATTGATCCTAAATCAAAAAATTGTGTAAATAAATATTTTACAAGATCTGCAGCAACTCTAGCATTAGGCAAGTTTTTAGTAACAAAAAATGATAATTTAAATAAAGACAAAATAAAAAGAGTGAAAATAGATAAAATCAACGAAAATGTTTTGAACCATCTGTTAAGCTTGTTGAAAGATGGAAGAAGGCGAGTTAAGATTAATGCTAGTATGGCCTTGGCAGATAAAGATGCAAAGGTAACAGAACTTAATGAGAGAATTACAAAAAGTATCAAAGCACTAAAAGTAGTTGCTGAGGAGGATATAGATGGATTTGTCAGAAGAAATGCCGAAGTAAACCTAAATTTGATAAGAGAATGGCTAAAAGAATGGACAAATAAACCTCCATTATTAGAAATTAAAATTAGAAAGGAACCAACAGCAGCAGTCAAAAGTAAAAAGATGAAGAAGAATAAAATAATTATTGAAAATGATAACAATAAAATCAAAGATGACGAAGAAATGCTAGAGACGGAGATAGAATATGAGAATAAACAAAAGGCAGCTAGTAAGCAAAGACTAGAGTATTAGAAAATGAAAGCATAATTAATCAATTGAATTTATATCATTTTTTGTTATACTACTGATTAACTCAAGGTTTACGAATATTTGGATATGTTAAAAATCGATTATAAAAATATCCAAAATTTTATTTGATGGATATACATTTTAGTTAATTTGGCATTAAAAC
>DATFCH010000496.1:0-4263 GCA_035253345.1 Nitrososphaeraceae archaeon | reverse complement strand
TGTTCAAATTGAAGATGTAGAAGATGCAAATAAAATCACATTCCCGATTGTTTCAGATGGTGATTCTAGTAATACTAATTTAGAAAATATTGGGAAGCAAATTACCCCAATAATAAATGATTTGTCGAACCAATTCGAAGAATCAAAACAGGAAAGGAATGCTACTATGCAACTTATACAGAAAATGAATGAGAAAATGAATGATTTGAATTCACAAATAGAAAAAACTCATCTTTTAAGCTATATTGCTCTAGGATTAAGTATATCTGCTTTAATATTTGTAGTTATAGTAACAAGAAAAATAGGAATAAAGAAACTAATTAGTAATCTAGAGAAAGACAATGATAAAAAGAGATAAATCGTTTCTTTATTCTTTACAATTCCCACTTTTTGTTATTGCGATATTTTTGGTTATTAATATATTCACTTCTTACAATGATGCCTATGCTCATCCTGTAGTTATAGATTCGGATCCTAAACAGTTTCAAACGATCGAATCTTCACCTAACAGTGTTGCAATTTATTTTAGTGAACCAATCGTATTGCAATATAGCCAAATTTTCCTAGTAGATTCTAATGGGAAACAGATAGAAGGAGATCAAGCAGAGCATATAAATAATGATGATACCACTCTCATAATGCCTTTAAAGGGCAAATTAGACGAAGGATCGTATACAATCACAACAAGAGTTTTATCTGCAGTTGATGGTCATGTAGTTGATAATTCTGTTGTTTTTAATATTGGAAAAGAAGGTGAAACAAATAATGCTGGCAATTTTGCAAATATCAAAACAAAAGACACAAAAGGAATTTTTGAAATCCTGTCAATTGAAAATTCTGCAGCTAGAATAGCCGGTTACATAGGACAAATAATACTTGTTGGAGCACCATTTGCATATCTATGGATTCAGAGACCATTTTTAGATTTTAACTGGCTCAAGAACATTTTACAAACTAATTTTAATGCCATACAAAAGAATTTATTAAAATTATTAATTTTTTCAGACTTTTTAGTATTAGCATCTATTATTGCTATAGTTATAGTCCAGGCGACATCTATAGGAGGGACAATAATAGATGTCTTTAATACAGAATTCGGAAAAATTATTATAGTAAGACTATTACTCTCACTTGTACTTTTAACAATATTACTAATTGTCTATAAAACAACTAATCATATACCTGATAGTCAAAAACTTGATATAAACAATAAAAAAATATATTCAATAATTATTGGTATAGGCTTTGGTATATTATTTACTAATAGTTTGATATCTCATGCAGCAGCTCTTACTGATTTTGTTCCTCTTTTGATAGATTATTTTCATACTATAGCAGCATCAATTTGGATTGGTGGTTTGATATTCTTAGCGTTCGTTTTCATTAATAAAATCAAAAATATACAAAATATTGAAGTTAAATCAAAAATTGTCTCTATTACTATTGATAAATTTTCTGTTATTGTTTTGCCAATTTTAGGTAGTATCATAATAACAGGTCCAACTCTATTATGGGCATTAGAAAATAACTTGTCTACAACATTTGCTTCACTTTATGGCAAAATTCTAATATTAAAATTAGTTTTAGCTGGGATTATGATAATTATTGGAGCCTATCACCAATTTATTACTACCAAAAAAATGAAACAAGAAGCATTGGTAGTTAATAAATTAGAAAATAAAGGAGAGATCAAAATTGAGGAAATTAACAGTAACTATCACGATCAACAAATAAATAAATTTACAAAAAGTCTTAGAGTTGAAGCGATAATTGGGATTTCTCTTTTATTTGTAGTATCTTTGATGACTAACATGGTGTTGCCTTCGGGAGAAATCTCCACTCCTTCTGATGATTCTATAAATTCATCTACTAGCACTATTGGTAACGTTAATGCTATTATTAATAATGATAATACAATAAAAAGTACCAAAACTGATATAAAAAAAGATACTTTATCAACCCTTCTCTATACAAACAATGGTAAAATAAGAGTTAGTTTGGACCCTCTAAGTATAGGAGAAAATAAAGTTTTAGTCAATTTTCGAAGTTACAATAATGAACCTGTAGAAGGTATAGACACCGCAGGAATAAAGGTATCGCAAATAGAAAATAATATTGGCCCAATCCCTATTGAAATGGAGAAAATAGATAAAGGAACTTTTTCTGCAAATATACCTCTTAGTACCATGGGAGTATGGAATATAGAAATTCAAGGAAAATCAACAAAACCTAATACCCCTAATATAGTCTCTAGCTTTGAGGTCAATGTTAAACCTCAACTTGAAAATCTAGAATTTAATGTTACAGAATTCAAGACTCCTGATCAAAGTCTTTTGTTATATCCTGTTTACCATTCTAAGACTAATTCTATTTGGATAGGCGATACACTTCCCGAAAGTGGAAGATTATGGGAATTCAATATAAATAACAATACATTTACTGAACATAAAATAAAAGATGCAAACCTAATTACTCTTTCAACTTTTGATACCAAAGATAAGGATATATTGTGGTTTATTGATCCAACTTTCAGCACATTAGGAAAATACAATATCCAGAATGATGAAAATGAGATAATAAAAATGCCAATTAGCGGGATAGTATCGGGTATTACTACAGATAACGGTCAAAATCTTTGGATGACTGTGATGCAGGAAAATTCCATTTTAAAATATAATATAGATAAAAATGATTTTGAAACTTATAAAATACCCACTGAAGACGCTAGACCTGCAGGTTTGATTTATGATGAGAAAAATAATGTAATATGGTTTACTGAATCAGGGATTGGACAATTAGGAAGATTAGAGATATCTACTGGTAAGATTACAGAATTTCCTGGTCAACTACCAAATATTAATAATAATACTGATAATAATGAAGAAAGTCTAATAAAAGAACCTACATCATTATTACTGGATAAAGAAACATCAAATATATACATAAGTGACCATTTGAGTAATTCCATTTTTAAGTTCAATCCTCTTTTATCAAATTTTAAACAATATCCATTACCTGATGATAATGATGGCCTGGCTTTTGGCATAGCATTTGATAAATATAATAACTTGGTGATTGCACAACATATAGCTGATACAATAGCAGTTTTGGATCCTGACACTGGCACGACTGCTAGTTTTGATATTCCCACAAAAGGTTCTTTCGTACAATATTTAACAAAGGATTCTAACAATGATATCTGGTTTGCAGAACAGAGAGGAGATGCACTAGCAAAGATCTCTACTAAATTCATTCCTTCATCTTCTTATACTTCTGCTCCACAAGAATCATCGGCATCGGAAGAAGTAATAACAGATCCAACACAAATTAATTCGATTAAAAATGCTAATCACACAGGGATAAATTTACTTATTAGTATCATCAAAGGTACAGGAATAAAATTTTCTGATATTTTTGGTCCAATAATTGTCGCTACATTAGCTGTAACAACAATTCTTTTAATAAACAGTTCAAACAGACTAATTACAAATATAAAAGACATGAAACAACTAGAGCCACCATCCCAACAATCACAGAAACAACAACAAGGAAAGAAAAAAAGGTAAAACCAATGACTTTTATCTTATTATACATATATCAAAAAAATTATTTAAACAAATATGACTAATCCATGTACTTTTTAAAAAGGAAATTATCTTTCGTTATCGCTCCTACCAAAATAGATAGATCTTAAAAATATGAAGATAATACTCTTATTGCTATTTTTGATTTAAATACTGAAGGTAATATAGGTATAAATAACAATGCAAGTTCTATCATTAATCGTAATTTAATTTCATTAGTCATATTACTAGCATTAATAGCCATATTTCTTTGAAAAAACCAAAAAAAATAAAAAAATAAAATTTGAAATTTAACAATAATAAATTTAGAAAGAATTTGTAAAAATGTTTATTAACAAATAGAATAAACATTTTTTTATAATTATATTTACTTGTTAAAACTTGGTAATCTAATTTTTTTCACACAAGTAATTTTATACCGAATTGTATAAAAAACAACTAATTTAAGGAGAAATAATTTGTTTAAACTATATTTATCTATCATTTCAATATCTTTATTATTAGCAAATTTCTATCCATTTAGTGTTTTTGGACATGATTTTCAATCTGACGATTCTATAACTTTTTTAACTCTACTTGAAAAAACAAAAACAGCACTAGAACTCGCAAAGAAAAACTATCCTTCAAATATTACACTATCAATGGATCATTCTGATGATGCCGCTAGACTGATCTATCA
>DATFCH010000495.1:0-4990 GCA_035253345.1 Nitrososphaeraceae archaeon | reverse complement strand
AGATTATAACATGATCTGTATTCTACTAATTAAGCAATGGCTAGTAATAGTATAAGCAATCAGATTTCACTTTATCCGCTATTATTGAGTAACTTCATTGCCACTCTAGGTTTTAGTATTGTTTTACCATTTTTGGTATTTTTAGTCATAGATTTTGGAGGAAATGCTATAGTGTATGGCATACTAGCTGCTGTTTATCCTACGTTTCAATTGATAGGATCTCCTATTCTAGGAAGATGGTCTGATATCTATGGACGAAAAAAAGTTCTTCTTATCAGTCATGGAGGAACATTAATTGGTTGGATATTTTTCCTTTTTGCGTTGGTTTTGCCTGTTCAAAATCTTTTTACCATTAATTTTCAACTGATCGGAACTATTGTTATAACTCTGCCATTACTTGTATTATTTTTTGCTAGATTGATTGATGGAATTACAGGTGGCAACATTTCCGTTGCTAATGCATATCTCGCAGATATATCATCAGATCAAAATAGAAGCAAAAACTTTGGTAAAATGGCTATATCTTCTAACCTTGGTTTTATTATTGGACCTGGTTTGGCAGGAATTTTAGGTGGAACTATTTATCAAGAAATATTACCAGTTCTTGCTGCACTTTTTCTATCTTTACTCACTCTAATTGTGATAGCGTTCGGTTTAAAAGAATCCAAGCCTAAGCCTCAATTGATTGTTACTGGTCAAATTCCTGAAAAACCAAGTATTAGAAAAGTTTTTGCTCAAGAATGCAAAGAATGCTACCAACCTGCCAATCCAAAAAAGCTTCGGTTTCAAGATGTTTTCAAGCTAAAAAATATTTTATTTTTAATAGTCCTATATTTTTTTATTTTTCTTGGATTTAACGTATTTTACACTTCTTTTCCTATTCATGCAGTAAATAATTTAAGTTGGTCCATAACAGAACTTGGAATTTTTTATGCAGTATTTAGTGGAATTATGGTTTTGGTACAAGGTCCAATTTTAAATAAATCTTTGCAAAAATTCTCTGAAGAAAAACTAGTCATTATTGGAAGTGTAATTTTAGGTACAAATTTTATTCTATTTGTATCAAATAATGATATCTTGGTTTATGGAGCTGCAGTTCTATTTGCAGTTGGAAATGGATTGATGTGGCCATCTTTCATGTCAATACTTTCAAAGAGGGCAGGGTATGTATATCAAGGAGCTATTCAAGGAGTTGCTAGTAGTTTTGGAAGTCTAGCCAGTATCATTGGATTAACCATAGGAGGACTTTTATATAATTTAATTGGAGGAACCACCTTTCTAATTAGTGCTGGAATCATTTTTGCAGTTTTTATAATGTCTTTTCGGCTATTGAAAAGTAAAGAATAGTTTACTAAATTAGAAATTTATATTAAAAATATAAGAAGACTTAACATATTTGTCTTGTTAATAATTTTTCTCATTTCGCATGATTATGATAATTAAAGCTGATATTATATATGTAGTATTATGTTGTAAATTGATCAGTCATTATAATTATATTAATTATATCAATTTTCTTATGTCTTCATTATTAGCGAATTATCTCTATTTGTCAATATGTCTATGTTAAATGAAAAGAATAAAAGAAATTAGGGATGATGCAAATTGATAAGATACGATTGTACCCAAGAAGCTAAAAAAATTAAAACAAAATTTATCGTAACTAGACAATTGGTAACTTTCAAATATAAATAAAAATATTTTTCGATATGATTAGATATGAAGTACAAATTATTAGAAAAAAAGAGTTTCTGAACTCTATTTACAAATAACGACCTTTGGCTAAGATTATTTTTTTGAAGGATTCATCAAATGGGGAATAAAAAAAATTTTTGATCTATTTGTGCAAGCAGGCGGGAGAAATTTTTATTGACATTGAAATAACTTTTCAAAATTACAAAAGAAAAATCTATGTACTACCATTTAATAAGATCTATAAAGGTGCGTGTTAATTGGAAAAGCAATCATACTACTCACTGAAAACAGACAAGACGGAATATGTCTCTGGAGAAACAATTAAGATAAGCGGCATTACAAATAATAACACAATCAACATTCAAGTTTACGATCCATCCGACCATTTACTTAATTCAGTATTCTTGGATGTCTATTCAAATATTTTTACTTACCACATGAAACTGAGTAACAAGAATTCTTCAGGAAGTTATAAGATTAGATCTATTTTGGATAATCGTCAGGAAAAAGTTCACAAAATAAAATTTTCCGCAGACTATTACGGAGATATTGAAATCATGATACCTGGATACGATGAATCAAAAACTTTTTCGAAACAAATTTGTGCCTTACCTAGCGAAAAAGTAAAAATTACATGGAAGAATATGGATTCCGATCTTCATACTGCAACATCATTTGATGAACATACGGGTATGCCAGATGGTAAGTTTGATACTGGTTTCATAGGACCTCATAACGTTAGTACATTAACAATTGATAAATTAGAAAATGGAAAAATATACTATTTTTGTAAACTTCATCCTTGGGAAAAGGGCATATTATATCGTGGAGATAGGATTGTCAATAGTGACGAATTACACAGATTTGATTCTGTACATCAAACTATAAGCAAAGATGAAACGAAGAAACTAAACATACTGCTTAGACATTTAGAACCAGCTGAGATAGATTCACTCAAATTCGATAATGTAAGTAATATTACTACGAGGCTTCTTACTATAGTATTCTGGGATATTAGTGGATTTTCAAAGGCATGTCGTCCTTTGGATGTTAGCTCTGATTTACTATTGAACTTTTTGAAGGATTATTTTGATACTGCGAAGGATATTATAAGCAAATATGGAGGTCTAAGAGACAAATTCATCGGCGATGGAGTGATGGCCCTTTTTGGTATGCAGAACAGGGAAGATGATGGGGCACACATCGCAAAAAATGCAGTTTTAGCCGCTCTTGAGTTTAGGACTAAATTTCAAGATATCAAATCAAAGTGGATGGACGAATGGAAGAGATTCATTCATGAGATGGATGATCTAGATATAGACTTGAAGTGCGGTATAAACACTGGTCGTGTAATCTCAGGAAATCTAGGTGCATTGTGTGGGTTAGACCAGATAACCGCAATCGGTACTCACGTTAATTTAGCTAGCAGATTTTGTGATCTTGCCGAAGGCGGGCAGATTCTCGTGTCCTCTACTACAAAAAATCACATAGAACGTAGTTTCGAAATCAATCACATTGGTAAGTATCCGATTAAGAATATAGGAAAATATGATGTATTCAAAATAATAGGGGCATCGTCATTGGGTCAAGACCCTGGTATTCAACTTTTAGAACTAGGACATGGAGAAGTTGTAGATTGGAAAATAGCACCTAAAATCGTACGAGGTGAGTCGACTAAAATCTTTGCTAAATTTTTGGGAAGTGTAGATTTTGGATTTTTTACTTTTTGTATAACTGATTCAATTGGGCAAGTTCGATTTTTTGAGGACAAGTCAAGTATAGATTCTTATTTAAATATTGGAAAACTCCATGTTAAAAATGACATCTATGCAAATGAATGGGAGTTTACTATTCCAACCTATCTGAAGCCAGGAAAATGTAAAGCTGAAGTTGCAATGTATGAAGACACAAATAGGTCAATGAATGAAAGAAATCGTATTGCATTTGCTCAAAAAGAAATTCTTTTGGTATGACATTTTAATCTATTCTAGTTCGATTATTTTTTAAACTATATGTATCTATTGTAAAGTATCATTTTCATTTTTGTAACCATTTGAATTATTCAGTTTTGTATTTTAATACATATCCTATCTTGTACTAATGAGATTTTATCAGTGTAACTGTTTTCTATATGTATTAAAAGATCATGTGGATAAGACTAGATTATAACATATATATAATATATGATGAGTTAGTCGCATAGGAATACAATATGGGATCCTTAAGATCCTTTGCAGTTAATCCTAGTCGAATAGCTAAAGAGAAAATATTAATGACTCCTTCAGCATGTGGACCAAGTAGGTGAGCCCCTAAAATTCTATTAGTATCTTTCTCAATCAATACTTTATAGCCGGAACAAGCCTCTCCTATTCTTTTTGATGATGCTCAGCCATCAGTTTTTTCATATTTGGTTCTAAATTGTAATCCTCTTTTTTTTGCTTCTTATTCCTGAATACCTACTGAGGTTAAAGCTGGAATAGTAAAGACAACACTAGGCAAGCCAGTATAGTTTGTTTTAAGAGTATTTCCTTTGATTAAATTTCTTTGATACGTTGAAAAAGACTGAAATATTACACAAACATGAAGTTAAATTCACAGTTAGACCAAAAAATAAAGAAAAAATGACTAAAGAAAAACGTAAAATGTTAAAGAAATGATATAAAGTAATTTTTTTATATTATATAATTCTTCAACAGGATTGTTATGAGAAGACCTGAACAAAAAGGTGATATTTTGACTAGAGGGTTACTAGTATCAGGAATCGTTGTCGTTATGACGATGATATTTGGAATTAATCCAGTTACCGGAACTGGAGATAATTACGATTATTTTTATGCCCAAGGACAAATAGCAGGAAAGGCTGATTGTGATAAGGGAACAAAATATAACCCTAATGGGCATGAGGATTCTGATGACGATGGATTTACTGACGGATATCAAGATGGCTGGAAACTGGCTGGTTGCTCCCTTGACTCTTCCAAGGAAAAGAAATAAAGTAGAATGATTGGTGAGTTATATTTTGAAAGTTTCAGAGAATCACGAGAATTCAAATAAATTATTTTTATAAATCTGTTATATACTACAAATATAATCTAATAATAATGGAACGTAACGAGGATACTAACATTGAAAGTGGAAACGGAGCAGTAATTGATGAAATGAACAAAGAATCAATACAATCTGGCAAAAAATCAAAAGAACTTAATAATGATCAAGACGACAACGAGACAACAGATGGTAGGATTTCTGAACCCACATAACTAACTGTAAATCTCTTTGACGATTTATCTTTTAT
>DATFCH010000494.1:0-2159 GCA_035253345.1 Nitrososphaeraceae archaeon | reverse complement strand
AAAAAAATAAAATGCTGTATTATCTTATTAAATATTCAAAAAATATTATTTCAATAGAATAGAAAAAGGATTGCAAAATGAAATACTTAATTTTATTTAATAACAAAGAAATCTAATCAATCCTATTATAAATAAAACCAGATAACGATACATTATTAGTGGTAAGATACCAGCCGATTATGAAAAAAATATTATTGGAACATACAGAATTAGAATATGATATATTTCAATCTGCAAAAAAAGAATCGATTAAGCATATATCAAGTATAGAAGATAACATTATACTTATTCATGGAGGAATTATTGCTGATGCAAATATTCCATTAGTAACATTTTCTGATAGTTTGACGAAAAATTATAACATACTACACTATCATAGAAGAGGATACGGTAAAAGCATTAGCAAAGGAGATAAATCCACAGACATCTTTCAACAGGTAGAAGATTGTAAGCAAATAATGGAATATCTCAATATTAAGAAAACTCATTTAGTCGGACATTCTATAGGAGGAACAATAGCTTTACAACTAGCAGCGAAATATCCAGAATTCATAGAAACTTTAATACTTCTAGAACCTGCAATTACGGGATATAATAAAACTACTGGCCAACAAGTAGTAGAGGAATTTGAACCACTAATTCGACTTTATGACAAAGGGCAAAAAAATGAAGCTATAGACATTTTTATGCATAATGCAATTGGTTCAGATTATAAAGAGACGATATCAAAAGTTTTGCCCTCAGATGCTTTTGAATTAGCTGTCAAAGATGCAAAGACATTTTTTCATGAAGAAATTCCCTTTATGAAAACATGGACTTTTACAAATAATCATGCTAAAAAATTGCTTAATAAAAATATACTGCATATAAGAGGACAAAAGAAATCAAGAAAAATAAGTAAAGATAGAGAAAAATTACTAAGTAATTGGTTGCCACAAACTATAACGACAGTCATTCCAAATGCTCCACATATGATCCAGATAACCGATTCCAAACAAGTAATTCAAATAATTAATAAATTTTTACACAATGTTAATAGGTTTTAGACTAGTGGTAATAAATTGTCTAAAATATGAAAAAACGTGGACCAATTTATTTTTACAATATCACTCGATTTTATTAATTATATCATAAATAATATCTAAAATGCATATTCATTTTTACGATCATTTATAGCTATATAAAGTCAAAATTTTTATACATTTTGTCTAATGTTATTATCCTCTTCTATTGAAAGACAAAAGATAAATACTAAATAGTATAAATTATAAAGCAAAAGATTAAAATATTTTGTTTAATAAAAGACATTTAAACATGAATTGAATAAGAAGAAAAAGATAAAGACGATTATTATTTTATAGTATTAGAACATAATTAAAATTTTTAAAATTAAAAGGTTAATATATGTAGTTTATAATAAAATTGTAATGGATAAAACACCTATTTTTGTTTTATATAGTATTGTAGCAATCACTATCGCCTCAAGTCTTCCTACACTATATGCACAACAGACAATAGAAGAGAAAACAATGGAAAATATAAACAATGTCACTAAAAACATGGGTCAATCCATGGCAGATAGATCAACAAATGTAGTAGGAAATTTTACAACCGCAATGGGTGAATCTATGGCTCAGAATGCTTCATCAGTTGTGGAAAATATATCCCAAGCTGCAGTTAATCGTACTGGAGCTGATGTAAGCAATCAAACCGAATCTTTGGTAAATCAAGCAACAAGCTTGGCTGGTAATAAAACACATAGTTCAGCTGCTGATAATTCAACAAGTGCAAATTCAACAATAACATAAATTTTTTACAATCTATTTATTTTTTACTATTGTGTCCAATCTAATCTATTAATTTATATTAATAATTAAAATCAGACTAGAATTACTTCTTTTGATCTGTAGTAGGTTTAGAATTATCGGGATCTTCATTATTATTATTATTATTATTATTAATGTTATTGTTATTGTTAGTTTCTGACTCATCCTTTTTTAAATTATCCACTGAGTTATTAAATAAGCATAGAAAAATTACTTTAGGGTTTTGCAAAACTATATCTGCTTTTTCCATTAATAACTGCAAATCTCTAAATCTATAGGCAATAAAAAATAATAGAGTCAGATTATATTGCAAATTTAATTTTTGATTTTCCA
>DATFCH010000493.1:0-4271 GCA_035253345.1 Nitrososphaeraceae archaeon | reverse complement strand
CTGACGTTGTTACGTCAATTATTGCTGACGTTGTTACGTCAATTATTGCTGACGTTGTTACGTCAATTATTGCTGACGTTGTTACGTCAATTATTGCTGACGTTGTTACGTCAATTATTGCTGACGTTGTTACGTCAATTTTTTTTTGTCAGCTTATTAACTTTAGATTCTAATTGTTATCTGCTAGAAATGAAATCAAAAAGATATAGAACCTCAGATAATAAGTATTGGAGAAATTATAACAAAAACTGTCTATTTCATATTACAAAAGAGGTTTGAAAAATGGAGAACGTATCTTACCATCTGGATTTTTTGAAGGTCAGATGTGGGGAGCTTTAGACAAATGTTGGATCGGATTTAAAATAGCTAAAGCAAAAATGGAATTTGATAAGATAGACCTTTATGCTAAAAGGATACAAAGGATAGAAAAAGATCTTGGAATGGAGATAACTGACTTTTCAGATTGGGGTATTGAATAGCAAAAACTATCTGCATTATCTTGATAATGATTATCATAATACAACCATGGTTTATTCTTTAATAACAGTATACCATTCTTTTCTACTTGAATATCTCTTTTATTTAGCAAGATATACAAATAGGTATAATTAGAATCTATTTTTAACTTGTTCTCATTCATAAATCATATTTCTTTATTTTTGCATAAGAGGATATGAAAGAATACAGTACATACAGGACATAGTGGACACCCCTTCATACCGACAAAATTTTTTTATTTTTTTTTTTGTTGTATTGTTTTATTTGAATGCTGATTTATATAAGAAAATGACTTGCCCTAAAATTGAATTATGGTATAATAACAAGGAACTTTTGATATTTACCCTTTGTCTACTATATATAAATTTGTCATAGGACTCCCTTCTATTTTGAAACTGCTCAAAAATGCCTACAACCTTTTCTATAAATTTGTTAAAACTTTTTTTTCCATGTAAGGGGTATCCAGAGTGTCTGCTATGTCCATTTCTGATACTAATCATGATCAGAGACGTTCTAGATTAATAAGTATAAATATTTAAAATTCATTGAACCCTGTTAGTTGCCATTATCTAAGGGGGTTGAATGAACACTATTTCAGTGTTCAATATCACAATTAGCATTGAATAACATCTTATTGTATACAAAAAAGAAAATGGACAAATTATATTATATTATATTATGATATGCCATCATATACAATTTCGCAATTTATTGCTCTATCACCTTCAATAACATTTAGCCATGCCATGTCCCGACCTTGTCCACAGTCAATAAAATCTCTTCCACCATCAGGTGTTTCACTAAAACTATCACCATGGTCTAGACCATCATCTCCAGAACCACCATAAATAACATCACTACCATCTCCCCCTTGTAATTCCCAGTCGTTTCCTGGACCGCCATTTATGCTATCATTGCCTATCTCACCATCTAATTCATAATCATTTCCAGGACCACCAGAAATACTATCATTACCTGGCCCTCCATAAAACATATTATCATTTCCTAGATCACCATTAATAATGTCATTACCATTACCACCATTAGCTAAATCACTTCCCGTTCCACCATCCATCCAATCACTGCCATTATTTCCACTTATTCTATCCATGCCATCGCCACCTAATAAGACATCAACATTGTTACCTCCTTCCAGGGAATCATTGCCTTCATTGCCATAGAGAGTGTCATTACCATCTCCTCCTTGCATCCCCATATCATCTCCAGATTCACCTTTGATTATATCATTACCTGAACCGCCTTGAAAGTCTATATCATTCCCTTGACCTCCCAACAATTCGTCGTTACCAGCTCCACCATCAAATCCTACGTCATTTCCTTCTTCACCATATAAATCATCATCTCCTTCATCTCCATAAAATCCTGAATCATTTCCAAACCCTCCTTGAAAATAATCATTTCCTAAATCTCCATGAAATGTTTTATCATTACCATCATGACCAAAGATATTGTCATTACCAGAACCTCCACTAGTAGTGTCTATTCCTTGTTCACCCCATATTGTATCATCTGCTGGAGTACCATTACAAACTAAAGGAACAGCTGAACAATAAATTGTATCAGCAAAAATCTTTACAGGTGAGAAGATTATCAATATTATAGATGTTATCAAGAAAACAAATGTGAACTTTAACATTGTTGGGTATGTAAATTCAATCCATTAAATAATATATGTTTATAATAATAGATTTTTGAAAATAAATTTATGAATATATTCTTCTTTAAGTGTTTATTGAATTTATAAAATGAGAGAATATTGTATCAATATTGTTATTTCAATGTAAAGTTTTATAATAATACTATCGATTACATTTTTATATTGATCATAATTTAATAGTAAGAGTTTTT
Source organism: Nitrososphaeraceae archaeon (assembly GCA_035253345.1). Taxonomy (GTDB): domain Archaea; phylum Thermoproteota; class Nitrososphaeria; order Nitrososphaerales; family Nitrososphaeraceae; genus TH1177. The sequence continues at coordinate 1,904 of DATFCH010000493.1, read as the reverse complement.
TGGCATCTATTGGATAGTACAGGTTTTGTGTTAATATCATCGACAATTAAATTGTATGAACTTTTGTTAATCCTATTCTATAAATTTGTTGACAAAGATCCTGACCAAATTAATTGGCACTACCAGTTGAATGTACTGAAATTGTTCAATACATAAAATATAACTTTCATTTTCTTTCTAGTAATAAGATTCAGAAAGCCGAAAGGAAAAGAATATCAGCCTTCATAATAGATGGAACCGTTATTCAGATTGGTAGTTTCATTAGTTTAACAGTATTAAATAAACTAGTATCCGTATCAGCTGTTATCAATGGTTGAGATATAATAAATAATAAAAAAATATATCAAGATAAATAAATTCATGAACAAATTATACTATATAAAAATATGTAACTAGATAAGGTAGAAAAACAGATTTTTAATGTGTTCAAATATAATTGTGATATTGAAGATCTTTTTTTTATACTTATGACTATATATTGAGAAGTTTATTACGGCATTTATGTACTAATCGTTAGTATAATCATTTATATTGATATTTCCGCTTTGTAAATGAATAATTAATTTATGTAATTCCATATCACCTATACTATTTCCAAAATCGATTCCACATTCTTCACATTTATATTTATAATTTATTTCATTTATTTTATTTTTCTTGTCAAAATTATTGATATTAACATTCTTCATTATTTTCTCTATAATAATATCTACAAAATATTTGATAAATATTAGGGATAAATCTATTAAAATAGATTTCCAAAACTAATTAATATTTTAATACACGAATCTGAGTTTATAGTGACTTCTATAATGCAAAAAGCAAAGGAGAAAGATAAAGAAAAAGAGAAAATAGCGTTTTTTATACGCATGTTTAAATTTATAGAACTTACTCAAACAGAAGTTGACAGAGGTGTAAACCCAGGAGGTCACTATAAAGCAATATGGGCGAGGGATGCAGCTTTTATTCTCAAGGATCAATTTCTATCGGGATACTATAAAATAGCACTTGAACAAATTCTAGTAATTTGGTCAAATCAAATACATTCAACCGTAACAACAACAGGAAGAGAAATATCATCATCACCATCATTACTAGATTTTAGTTTAAAAAGAAAACCATTATTATATGGAAGAGGATCTCCAGAAATGAATTTCAATCCGATAGTTGCTGAAGAGAATACAAAAACTAAATTTGACGGTGCTCTCCCTACTACAATTTACCATGAAAAAAAAAGTTTCTGCGAGGTTTATGCACAAAATCCAGATATTGATTCTACAGCGTTAATGATATCTACCACATCATACATTTTATCTAATTTGCTAGATTTGAGAGACGTGTATGCTAATAAAGCAACAGAATTTTCATTTACAATACCAGTGAACAAAAATATTGATAATGAAATTAAATATGAAACCTCAATCTCAGAACTTTCTTTAAATGATATCATCGACTTGTTGATTCCATCTATGTTAAAGGCATTGAATTATCTTCAAAGTAGAGATATAGACAATGATGGATTATTAGAACAAAAACACAATGAAGATTGGATGGATACAACTTTACGTATAGGAAAAGTAGTTTATAGTCAGGCCTGTTGGATTCTTGCACTAAAAAATTTTTCAATATTGTTAAAAAAATTTGGAAATCAAACTGAATCAAAAAGACTAGAGAAAATGGCAAACAGAACAATATTGGCAGTAGAAGATAAGATGTGGTCTGCAAAAGATGGATGTTACGTTGATCTACTTGATGCTGATTTGCATCTGGATGAAAAAATGCATAATAGACTAGTCACTCAAGATATTTCTTTATATCTTGTTGCATTGACAGAAGACAATAAAGATTCAAACTATAAGTATATAGACGATAAGAATATGAAAGAGTATTCGACAAAATCTGAG
>DATFCH010000492.1:0-2399 GCA_035253345.1 Nitrososphaeraceae archaeon | reverse complement strand
ATTAACCAAAATTGAAAAAAAATTAAATCAGGTGGGAGGTGTTTTGACCCTGCCAAAAAATGCCCTTACTTTTTTTGTAAACATGTAGTAAATTATCAATCCATATATTATTACTGAAATTATATGAATTAAATCCTCGCTACTTATGAGGGTAATTATTGCGACTATTATTGCAATTATGCTGATTATGAGAGTAATTACTCGTGCCCATTCTTTTCCCTTTAGTAGACCCCATGAAACGATCAAACTTGCTATTCCTAGACCTACTAATACTAAACCACCAATTGTAATAAGTAAACCTAACTGACTTGTTGCAATATCAGAATCAAAGCTGATTATTGGACCCATAAATAAAGGAGTAATTCCGGTAAATATGAGTATCAAGCCACCGATTATCATTAATATAGCTATTACAGTAATTCCTATTGGACGTTGAGTCACATAACAACTATATCCTAGTTAAATTTAACCTTTACTTTAGCAATATCTCTAATTTCAGGAAATCCTAACAACAAATATTATTTAGGTTAATACATTCTAATCTTTCTTATCCTATAATCACTGCCAATGTCACTCTAACACATTATAAAATGTATTTTCTTTGTTAGACAGAAAAAACCTTGAATATCTTTTTTACAAGTAATAAAAATAATCATTACTAGAATCTAATTACTTATTTCAAAAATTTAATTGATTAAAAAAAAGGAAAAGGATTATTTGGAAGATTAATTTCCTTAAAGCTATATTGTGGCCTGATTAATGGTAATTTCAAATCTGATTAAATAATATACATAAAATAACTAATGGAAAAATAAGAAACTATTTATTCTATTTATAATTGAGTCGAATATAATGTTGAATAAAGAGTACCTACTCTCTTTTTTTATTATTACTGTAGTATTTGTTATAGTTTCGCCAAACAACGAAATTTTTGCTCAAAATGAATTCACCAATGATACTAGTAGTATAGGAAATAGTTTTGTAAATACAACACCTAACTATGATCATGGAGGTAATGTAGAATACTTCGATTACACTACTAATAATTCTGCACTAGATGAATCAATGAATAGAATGGATGATTTTTTCAATGGAAACATGGACAACTATCAACAACAATTCAGTGGGGAGAAGGATATCCTAGCCAAGCTTGGACAAAGTCTTTCAAATAGTATATTTAATGATACCTCAATTTTTGGAGTATTGGGTTACAGTTTAATTGATAATGTAAAGGTAATAGGAGCTAATACAATTGATAATAGTTCTATTAAAGTTACTTTAGGATATAACAATAAAAATACATCTTCCATTTCTCCATCAGTAACCATTATCGCTCATAAACTTGATATTAATCTAAATGACATGGCCTCTTTTCTATCATCTGCTATAGCAGGTAGTAGTGACATGTTGATGATGCCTTATAGCCAATCACTTCCGTTTGATAATAATTTACCTGTTTTTGATATGATTAGTAACTTTAAGACAGGTAGCAACATAGCAGAGTCCGGGTGGTCTTCTCCTCATGATGTAACTATAAAAGTTAAAAATGGAGGATTGACTCAGCAAAATGAATCTGACTTATCTATAATATTGATTGAACTCATTCCCCAAGGATAAATATCTCAATTAATTTTTTTTGTCCTGACCGACATAAAATAAAACAAAATGTTATATCTATCTTATTTTTTACATAAATGAGATCTAGAATTTTTATTCAAATGGCAAATTTTGAAATTAATATTTGGTATTCAAGTCCAGAATAATAAAATTATTTCGAGAATGTTTGAGTCTTACGGTAGGTGTATTATTTAGATAAATTAATGGTTTTATAACAGTGATAAATTCCTAGGCCTTTAGTTCGTTTGTATCACTCAAATTTTGATCTGATTATTTATTTATATAAATAGGAGAAAGACTAAAACATTTTATTGAAACAGACAAAAATTGGAATAACCTTTATGATCATTGGTGGACTTCTATTAATAGTACCATTAATAGTCACGATAACAGAGAATTTTATTCGAATATTCGTTCCCATGATAGGACTGCTACTTTTGCTTTTTGGGTTTCCAATAATACTAAATAATAGAAAATACAAGAACGAGAATTAATTAAGCTCAATTATAAATATTTAGCATGTCGTAACCGTAATTCCTGATCTTTTGATCTAACCACCAATGGTTATGACTTAATTTAAAATATTGTTGAAATATCTCAGCTTGTAAGTTTAATTAAAAACCAAATTTCTTTGATATTCCTCAAATCTATTTATGTTATAAATATAAAACAAATAATAGACTTGTAAATGCAATCTTGATATATTTCGATATAATTATCATTACCAATTCGATCCGCATAGATAGATGATCATAGTCTTCTATTGTATAGACATCGCGATA
>DATFCH010000491.1:0-2232 GCA_035253345.1 Nitrososphaeraceae archaeon | reverse complement strand
TGGAAACAAAAATAAAAGAAATAATTGATTAAAATGAGACGGGCTTTTTTTGTTTTTATTCGCCATCATCCATGTTCATTTGTCCATCCATGTTCATTTGTCCATCCATGTTCATTTGTCCATCCATGTTCATTTGTCCATCCATGTTCTTAATTTTTAATGCAAATGCTGTTTGAAGTAATGGGTGTATTTGTAAATGAACCAATTTCATTACTTCTGCAGGCATTCCATTATTATTATTAATTAGGTCAGATAGCTTTTCTAGATCTTTTTTTAATTTTGAAATAGAGTCTGTAGATTGATCTGTAACATTACTAGGCTGCTTTAAGTGGTTATTAAATATGTCTTTAATTTCAACGATTAAAGCCTTTGCTGTTTCATAATCAGCATAATTGAATATTGGATTATTAGCCGAGAAGAGTTTGGAAGGTTCCGATTCTGATACTTCACCATTGTTATTATTATCTGATCCTGTTTCTGAAGAAGCATTGTTAGAATTATTTTGTTTTGTAAGGTTCTTTTTCATTTCATCTAATAATACTAAATTAGACATATTTGTGAGATCAGTATCTATTACTAAGGCATCAGCATAACCCTTTAATACGGCATCTAATAGGTCAGCTACTACTAAGGCATAAGTCGTAGAATTAGAAGAATTGACTTCTTTTTCGTATCTTTTTATAAAATCTACATCATCCACAATATCATCGTCAGCATAATAAATATCATATACTAATCGTGCAGCATTATCTGAATGATCCATTGATAGAGTGATGTTCAATGGATAATTTTTCTCTGCAAGTTCTAATTCTACCTTAGTTCTTTTATCTAAACCTAAAAAATATGAAGAATCATCAGACGAAAAACTATGGGCAAAAACATTTGGGACCTGATGAACCAAAGAAACTGAAAAAAGAAAAATCGAGACGGTACAAATGAAAATACACTTTAGGATATTATATTTTCTCAATTTATAAATAAAGTTGATATTATAATAAAACTGTTATGATAGTATTTTCTATCTAATTTTTAATTTCTGTTCATTATCTTAGTTACCATAAAATTCATTTTATAGGTATTTTTAATCATTATAACATGCCTGTAATACAAATAACAATGAGTGAAGGAAGAACGCTTGAACAAAAGAGAGAATTGGTACGGGTCTTAACTAAAGAAACCGCCCGTATTTTAAATTCAAAAGAAGAAAACATGAGAGTATTAATTTATGAAGTTTCTAAGGAAAACTGGGGAAATGCAGGAATATTGGGAACAGACATGTAAAATAGAATAGGAAATAATTATGGAAGGAGATAACAATAATTTATGCAAAATATTTAATTGACTTCAGGAACTCTATTTCCTGTAAATATGTTATACAAATTTTTTTATAATACATATAAACTATTTTTAAGCAAATTGTGTTTTGATTAGAAAAGTAGTATGAATATGCTATGAATATTCTACTAAGTTTAATAAATATAATATTTATCAACTAGAGTTTTAAAAAAAGGTCTCCAGTTTAGTTTCTAGTTTTATTTCATATGACTCAAGGTCAGTAGCCCAAACTGTACTATCTGAAACCTTACTATTTCTGATATCAAAAATAGCATAGTGTAATGGGTATGTTATATGTATCCTTTTAGTGTTCATTCTCTAGTGGTCCTCCTTGATGTGAACAAACAGAAGATTAAATAACAGCAAAAGTGGATGTTAAATTTCTGAGAAATTACCAATCACTTCTTGGAAAACACATACACAGTTAAATCCATTTTGTTAAATTGAATAAAAATTTATCTTCAATATTTACCAAATACAACTTTATCACATGGTATTTCATATTTTAATATAACCTCTTTTCCATTTGAATCCTTTATATAGTCATTATCTTCATCATCAAAGAATTTAACAGTATAATCATCAGGAAACATGCCATCAGCTATAATATAATCATCGAATCCACCGGTTTCATTAGAATCAAAGTATCCATATGTGTCTACAGTTCCTGTTGAATTAATAAATTCCCAGTATATGTTACTGTTATTACTAAAACCATTAACTGTAAAGTTAATTCTATGATCTCCCAATCTACCGCATTCTGGTGATATTTTTACAATAGGAGAAGTAGAATATATCAAGTCAATTTTAATATCTTTTAAAAAAAAAGAGATAGTAAACGATATAAAAAATATTATAATTGATAAACTTAATGAAATTGGTTTTTGCATTTATTTT
>DATFCH010000490.1:0-4504 GCA_035253345.1 Nitrososphaeraceae archaeon | reverse complement strand
CTTAACCCCTACAAATAAAAATTGTATTACACCTGTAGTAGAATTGATAATGAACCGGCTGTAGTGTTGTAATAAAGTTTTTACAATGAACAAATGGCAATAATATATCAAGAAGCTTTTATTTTATATTTATTAACAAATAAGAATTAAATATGAGTATAATTCCAACAGATACAATTGCAATAGCTGTAGTAAATTTTCGATTTACAAATTCGTTCATTAATCTTTTATTTGCCGAAATTATGACGAGTGGGATCATAGGCAAAGGGATCATTAAGCTTAAAATGACTTGACTATATACCAAAATATTAAGAGGATCGAGACCTAAAAGTAATGCTATTGTAGTTGGAATAACATTAATAAATCTAGTAATAATTCTCCTCAACCAAACATTTACTTTCTTTCCTAACAAACCGTCCATTATTGACTGACCAGCAAGTGTTCCTGTCACAGATGATGCAATACCTGATGAAAGAAGTGTAATTAAAAAGACAATTCCAGCTGTTGGACCAAACAAGGGGACAAGAGTTTTATAAGCTTCAGATATCGAAGCGACATTTGGATTATCTAAATGAAATGCTGCTGCGGCCGTAATCATAATAGATGCATTAATTACACCAGCTACTGTCAGTAAAACAACATTTTCTAAAAGATGAAATTTACGAATTTTCCTTCTTTCTTCCAGAGATTTGTTTTGAGCCTTATTTTTTGTTAACCAAGAATGAAGAAAAAGAGCATGTGGCATCACAGTTGCTCCTATAACACCTACAGCAAGAAGAATAGCATTATTGTTTTCAAGAGAGGGTACTAATGAATGATATAAAATAGTAGACGGGTCTGGGTTTATAACAATTATTTCATATAGATACCCAAACCCTATTATTGATACAAACAATACAAATAACCGTTCAATAATATGAAACCTCTTTTGCGTAGCTAATATCAAAATAAAAATTACATCTACAGCTCCAAAAATTGCAGCATAAATCATTGGTATCCCAAATAGCAAATTAAGAGCAATGACAGTCCCCAAATATTCAGCCAAGTCTGTAGCGGCTACTGCTATCTCTGCAGCCAACCAGTAAGATATCACATACCTTTTTTTCTTAATGAGTTTTTCTCTTATTACCTCTGGTAAGGATAATCCTGTTGCAATTCCAATCTTTCCAGATAAATACTGAAGAAGCATGGCCATGCCGCTTGAGAGCCAAACAACCCAAAGAAGACTGTAATTAAAGGAAGCACCTGCCTGAATATCAGTTCCATAATTTCCAGGATCCATATACGCCATACTTACGATAAGGGCAGGTCCTGTGTATAGAACAAGTTTGACCAAAGAGTCTTTCTTACCCAATAGATATCCATGGCCCAATATTGATGCACATCAATAAAGATAATTGAACTTATAAGAGTTGACCAATTTTTGAGAATGTTTTTAAATTAACTGAATGTTTTAAATGATTTATTAAAATATGATCATTAGTGCTACTTTATTTTATCTATTTTATCTTAACAATGAAATAAAAGGAAAAGCAAATTTTCATTTGGATGTTCATTTTTTTTAATTGGCTTCTAAAAAAACTAATTCTCAGATTGAGACTTGAACCTTGCAACTATATTCGCCGGTTTATATCCTCTGGAATTAAGAGTTACAGAATTATCATTGATGGATTAGGATTTGAACTTCGTAGTTAATCTGGGATTCTGATAATACAATCATTATAACCGTGATTTTGTTTAATCAAGATATCTTTACTATAAATGACTTATTCAAAAAAAAGAATATTTTATTGGTGAAAGAAGAGTTGAACTGTTTATATCTACAAATACCATTCATTATGATGAAGGTATATTGAGAGAAATTGATAAAAAAAAATGATTAAAAAAAGTAACAAATATTAAAATTACAGTATTCTCAGAATTGATTGAACTTGTATTACATAATGGAAGAATAACATTATTGTTATTAATTAATTTTATTTATTCATATTATTATATAATTTGATTATTATTATGTATAGAAATATATCATCTTAAGAGTATAAACTACAATTTATGATTGTTATATAAAAATTTCGATGCTCTATCAGTATTCTATTTTGAAGTATTTATATATCGCTTATCCAATATATATAATACATGGTTAAATTAGATGATGATGAATGCTGTGATATGAGGGGATTATTAGGATTTTTGATACTTTTCTTAGTTTCAAAGAAACCAATGCATGGTCAAGAAATAGCTAATGAAATAGGAAAAAGAAAAGGTGAAAAACCAAGTCCAGGAACAATTTATCCTGCTCTTGGAGGTCTTAAACATTCTGGTTTTCTAGATGAACAAAAAGAAGGCAAAACCATAATATATAGTCTTACACCAAAAGGAAAAAAAGCTCTTCAAATAGCAAAAAGAAAGTTTTCTAGAACCTTTGTAGGATTATTAGAAGATTAGGATTAAAGAATTTTTGGAAATCTTTTTAAAAAATTATTTTGGATTTTAATATTTTTGTTAATTATTATTTATTTTGTCAGCTGAATTTTTTTCCTTAATATTAATAAATTAACAATAGATGCTATTGATAATACCATAGCAGTAAAAAATATCCTATTAAATGATTCCTCTGATGGAAACAAACCGTTAATACCTTCTATGATCGATTGATTTGTTTGAATATATATTCCAGATAACGCTGGACCTATTGCCATACCTAGGAAAAATAATAAAGCTCCTACTCCTACTGATATACCTGTATATTCTTTTGGTGATGAAGATACCAAAATATTCCATCCAATAATGTTAGTTAAGGATAAGCCTACAGCCATCAGGATCAAATTAATGGATACTTCTATTTCAGTAGAATGAAAACTAAACAAACTTGATGTACCGATTATAACAAAAATACCACCAATGATTGCAGGTTTTATATTTCCAAATTTATTGATAATAAATGAGCTTATTGTAGCAAATATTAAAAATGTTATCATAAAGGGCAACTGCACATTCCCTGCAGCGATGGCATCACCGCCAAACCCTATTGGTTGGGGTGTTCTTACTAATTGTACTATCGATGGATATATCAAAAACATTGTAATTCCTGTAAGTATCAATAAAATGTAAGAAGGTAGAATTATTTTATGTTTTATCATTCTCAAATCAATTAATGGAAACTTTGTCTTTTTCTCTATTGCAATAAACATACCCAAGGATAAAGCAGATATACCAAAAGACGTTAGAACCAAAGCAGAATTTGAAATACCTCCTGTTTCTAATAAAGTCAAACCTATTAAGAATGTTGTAATCGTTATGGAAAGAAATATGCCTCCTTTTATATCTACATTATTACGTTCCTTTTTTTTCATGTTATCAATATTTGCTGGTGATTGTTGTTGTGAGTTGTCAGATGGTACGAACATTGCTATTATTGTGGTTACAATTCCTGCTACAGGTGCTATCAAAAAGAATGTAGAATGCCAACCAAAAGCTTGTATAATACTTGCACCAAAAAGTAGACCCAAGACTGAACCAGCTGAATATGCTGAACTAAATACCCCTATCGCAATGGAAAGTTTTTCTACAGGAAAGACATCCCTCAAGATACTGAATGCCACAGGAACTGCTGCTAAACCAACACCTTGAATAATTCTCGAAAGTAGCAGAGTCGAAATATTATTTGTAAAGCCACCTCCAATAATACCTGCAGTATAAAGTATAAGTAGTGCTAACAGGATTTTCTTTTTTCCATATATGTCTGATAGTCTTCCACTTATAGGAGTCATTACTGCTGCAACAATTAAATATGCACTGAATACCCATATTGCCGTATTGTAAGGTATATTAAAATCGTTCATTATCTCGGGTATTGCGGGTAGTAACATTGTCTCTGAAAACATTACGGCTAAAAGAGTACTACTAAGAATAGATAATATGAACCAAGAAGATTTATTATTAGTTTTGAATAATTGAACAGATTTAGGTTTCATATAATTCCTTAATTTATTATATTTAGTATTTTTAGTATAATTATTCATATCGTATATACGATATAGTTCCGACTATTTATATGTATCGTATATACAATATATAACAAAAAAATGTTATCGTTAGAAATTAATATAAATAGAAGAATACATGTTAATTGATCTGAATATTAACTAAATAGTCTTTGGTTTTTTGCCATTATATTTGCTATTACTATATATACTATCCAGGACGATATAGTTGTTGATATTGATATTAATGAAGGATTTACTAAAAGTAACTCGAAAATTATAAATGTAGACAAAAACTTGGTAGTTATATAGGAAATTTCTGCCAATCCAATTACTGTTATTAATTTCTTTAGATCGTGTTTAATTTTTTGTTTATTCATACTTCTACCAGAGTTAATATATTTTTTTCTATTGTCTAAAAAGTATAAAATAATAAAGAAACTATTATAGACTAAAAAATCGCCTACAAGAGAAATTCCTGACACAATTAAATAATTTGATAAAAATATACTGTAAGC
>DATFCH010000489.1:0-2879 GCA_035253345.1 Nitrososphaeraceae archaeon | reverse complement strand
ATTTTATTAAGAATTGTTTGCAAAGGTACTTGCTTACCGAGATCATAAACAGAATAGCCATTATTTGTGAGAATTGTTTTAACTAGATTTTTTCCTATATCATGGACATCGCCATATACAGTACATAATACAATTTTTCCTTTAGAAACATCTTTTTGTTTAATTAGATATTTTTCTAATTCTGCAACTGCGGCTTTCATGCATTCTGCAGACTTGAGAACAAAAGGAAGAATTATTTCGCCAGCACCAAATTTATCCCCTACCTCTTTCATTGCTGGAAGTAAGGTTTCATTGAGCGTTTTTACAGCAGCAACATGTAATTCTTCTTTGGACGAATGAGAAAGAATCTCGCTTAACGGGAGGGCTGAATCTATTGTTTTTGTATTTGGAGTAGGAGAAGAGGATGATGATGACGATTCAATTTTTTCTTTTGTGGTAGTTTTATTTTTAATATTAATATTGTTCTCTTTTTTAACATTATCCAAAATCGCACCTAAAACATCCTGCTCTATTCCTTCCCGAAGTCGATTTACTATTCTATAGTAACATTTTTTATCAAATTTCCAAGTTGGATCGACCTCAAGTGCATTAGATCTTTTTGCTGCGGATGACGTTGTTGATGTTTGATTAGTATTATTTAGTTCATTCTCATAATAAGAAATTAATTCTGACAATGCATTATTTCTCAGATTAAAAATTAAATTTTCGGCTAGTTTTCTCTCCTGTTGGCTAATGTCTGTATAGGCAATTATGTCCTTTGGATTAATTATTACTGAATCTAAACCGGCTTTTATAGCATGATATAAAAATACAGAATTGATGATTTTTCTTGCACGAGGTGGAAGACCAAAACTAACGTTACTTAATCCTAATGTTGTAAAACATCCTGGTAGGTTTTCCTTTACTAATTTAATTCCTTCTAAAGTGTTTTTTGCAGAATCTAAAAATTCCTCTTGTCCTGTAGCTAGAGTAAAAGTTAGAACATCGAATATAAATTGCCAAGGTTTTAGTCCATATTTTTTACCAGTTTCAAATAATAGTTGAGCAGTTTCAAGTTTTTCTTTTGGAGTTTTTGCCATTCCATTAGGTCCGATACACATAGCAATGGCTGGAACTCCATATTTGACCATAATTGGGGATAATAAATGAAATCTACTTCCATCGCCTTCCAAGTTGATAGAATTGATAACCGGTCTTCCTGGAATTTGTCTAATTGCTGCCTCGACTACTTTAGGATCTGTCGAATCTATCACCAAAGGGGCATCAATTTCTAAACAAAGTCGTTTTACAAGTTTACACATGAAATCCAATTCATCAGATCTCTCTGTTGTTGCTACGCATATATCCAAACAATGTGCACCTTCTTCAACTTGACTTCTAGCTAGATTGAGAAGACCTTCAAAATCATCTTTGAGAACCATCTCCTTTGCTTTTCTAGAGCCTTGACTGTTGACTCGCTCTCCAATAATCAAAGGAGGGGGATTTTGTTCAAGCTCAACAGACTTTAATGCGGAACTAATTCTTGGAATTTTGGTCATTGTCTTATTCTTTCCTCCTCAATATTTTTTTTGTTATTTATCATATTTTAAACATAACATAACAGCAGGAAAATCAGTAAATTTATTGATTCGATTCATTTTTTCCTGGTATAATAATTAGAGTTATAGATCATTTATTTATTTTAATGTTTATCAAGTATTTTACGTAATTCTGCAATATGTTCTGGAGTGGTTCCGCAACAGCCTCCAATTATCTTTATATTTTTATACTTTATTATAAATTCTCCAAGTTTCTTTGACAGTTGATCGGGAGCCATTTTATAAACTGCTTTACCCCCTTCATTATGAGGCATACCAGCATTAGGAACTACCAGAATGGGCAGATCTTGTTGTTCATTTAACCATATAACGCTAGAAGTCATTTCATCTGGTCCAGTAGAACAGTTCAGACCAAAAATATTGATACCCATATCTGAGACCGTAGTATATGCAGACTGGACGTTAGTTCCCAGAAGCATCTTGCCATATTGATCCAATGTTATGTTTGCTACGATAGGTGTTTCTTTTCCTGTTTTTTTGATTGCAACATGACAAGCTTCTATTGCAAGTTTTACTTCGAGAATATCTTGGCTTGTTTCAATTAATAGTGCATCTACTCCTCCAATAATCAAACCTTCTGCTTGTAAAGCAAAAGCATTTATTATTTCGTCTAAAGGTTTTTGGCCTAAATCTGGATCATTTGAACTTGGAAGGAATCCAGAAGGACCCATTGAACCAATTACAAACCTTGGCTTATTCTGAAACTCATCACATACTTCTCTAGCCAATATAGCGGCAGATTTGTTAAAATTTATTGTTTGATCGCCAAAACCATATTCATCTAATTTGAATTTGTTACTACCAAATGTATTCGTTTCAATACAATCTGCTCCTGCTTTTAAGTAGCTTCTATGAATTTGTTTTATCCACTCTGGTCTACTCAATATTAAACCATCATTAAAACCATCTTTATTATTAGGAAAGTCTTGAGGCTGAGGATTTAATTTTTGAATTTCAGTACCCATTGCCCCATCAAATAGTAATACTCTATTTTTCAAGGCCTCAAGAAATGTTTCTTTCATTTTATCTTCACAAGATGATTGGCAGTTTTAGTTTATATATCATTGTGTCATCATCAATTTACACTAAATATACAAGACCACTGAAGTGTGTTGAATTTAAATCACTTTATTTTATTTATTTATTTATCATTTTACTTATTATTTATTTTAATTCGCAAATTTTTTTCAAGATATTATTCAAGTGGATTCATATGAATAAAAAAATTGGAAGTTGATAAAAAAATTGAATTTTTTAATTATATATACCTAATATTCCTTA
>DATFCH010000488.1:0-4217 GCA_035253345.1 Nitrososphaeraceae archaeon | reverse complement strand
TTTTTATTCTTTTTTATTTTATTTTTTATTCGGCTTACAGGCGGCAAACATCCATTCGCCTTCTTTTTGATGAGGCAGTATTATAGCCGCTCGGATATTGGTTCAGTCAGAGCCTCACTCTCGTACGGAGTATGTTAACTTTGAACCTAGCCTGTATACAAAAGGGATTTGTACCCAATAAAGATTTTCATATAGTCAGAGCCAATAAAACTCTTTTCATTCTAATCAATCTTTCCTTTATTTGTCACACAATCCAAACACTATTATTCATTATGAATTCCTTCATTTCTTTTATAATAGACTTCAACGAAGACCCCTATTACTATATCACAATTATGGCATTTCCCTGTATAATTATATGTAACACTCATTTTATTTATCAACGTCTACTTGCTTTAAGATTTAATTTTGCCATTTTTGAGATAGCTCATACAAAATGATAATGAATACCAATCTGTTTATTCTTTTCGTGACAATACAACACTCCATTTTCATCTATATCTTTATAATGACTTAAATTATCTTCAAAATATTATTAATATAATTAAATTATTCGGCGCCTCAATGTTTTTCGCCACTATATTTAAATATTAATTGATGCTATGAAAGTTATAAGATAGGTATAATTGATGGAAACTCCAATAACTGAGCAGTAGATGTAGACGTTATGGAGATCCACACCATCATTTTTATTTAATCTTAAAATAAAAAACTATGGAATAATCATCTCAATATGTTCTGATATTTCGATAATATTAGTAATAGTTTTAGAGAATATTATAAGCAATAATTCATATTAACTTCATTAGAATTTGATTATTTATAAAAACTACAACATACTATTGATTGGACTTCTTTCACATTCGGGTTCAATTACAAAATTAACGAGCTGGTCGGGAGTGGAATCATCCATGTAGTAGAGTTCTACTACCCCAGTATTCAGCTTTTATTATTAGAGCCTTATTTTGAACTACTATTTTTTATTCCTTTAATTCTAAATTTACCTGTTAGATTTTTTGTATTAGGTAACTTATTATTTAGTATTAAAAATTTCATTCACACTAGTTACACTCAATCCAGGTTCAGGTCCTCCCCCTATTACATATATTTTATTACCACCATTAGCAGATACAGCTGTCAATCCATGACGTGCAGTAGGCATAGGTTCTCTAGATTCCCATTTATTATTATTGACATTATATTTTTCGTTGTTGTTGTATGTTTTGTTAATATTTTCGCCTCCAAAGACATAGATTGTATTATTATTGACTGATGCTGCACTAATTCCACTCCTTTTTGAAGGCATTGATTCAAATATAATCCATTTATCTTCTTTAGGGTTATACATTTCATTAACATTAACATTGGTAATAGGAGAAACTCCTTGTATTCTTCCACCAATTACATATACATTTCCATCAACTACTGCAGATGCAACATGATGTCTTGGAGTTGGCATTGGTGATTTTGATATCCAATTATTCGTTTTTGAATTATATGCTTCGTTAATATCAACAACTCCACTTTCACCTTCACCACCGATAGCATAAAGTATATCATCTATAAATACCGCTGTTAATGCTCCTCTAGCATTAGGCATAGAAGGTCCTTCTATCCAAGTATCATTGTTTGGACTGTAAATAAATAATTTCGATGAAGGAAGCCAGTTATTATTTGTATATCCACCTATAACATAAATATTGCCATTAAAACTTGACGCAGCGGTATGATGTAATGGTTGCGGTAAAGATGATAATGTCTTCCAAGAATCATTCTTGGTATTATAAACTTCTACTGTAGATAGTACTTTACCAGTTTTGTCAAATCCACCGATGACATAAATATCATTCCCGATGTTAGTAGCAGTAATTTCTGTTCTAGGTGTTGGCATATCTGTTCCTTTAGACCATGCAGATGCGGAAGTTTCTGTAAATGCTTGCTGTTGTATTTGTCCAATCATTAATAGAATCGAAAAAAATAACAGTAAATGAAATATTGATAGCGTGAATAAATTATAAGTCATATCAAAATATAACGTTCTATAGTAAATAAGATTATCTTTGTAAAATATATACAATATTTCTAAATATTACACAATTAGAAAAAATAGGATATGATTTGGAGCAGTTACTAATCACAAAAAACTAATGGCTCGTCTTAGAATAACACCGAGAGCGGTTCTGAAATAAGAATCTACTATTGTTATGATATATACAACAAGTATTTAGATTTTATTATTAGAAACTTATTTTTCAATATAAAAAATAATATCAATTAATATTAAACATGTTTCATGAACTTTTCTAATGAGAATAGTTCTAACAACAACAACTTTGGTTGCAATTCTAGCAATAGGATTTGTGGCTATAAACACTAGCAACAATAGTGTAAACAATGCATTTGCTCAAGAAGGTTTTCAAATCGAAGATTTAGTTAATGAAACAATAGATATTGGAAATAATACAGCTACAGCAACAGCTAATGCAACATTAGCATATGCAGCAGAACATTGGTCAAAGAAAGGAGAAGAATATAGACATATGGGAGAAAATATAGGAAAAGAGTTTGAAAGTATAGAAAAAGGTAGTATTAATGAAAATTCTACTACTGCACCGATGAATGCAACTCTATCAATGTCACTGGAAGGGAATAATACTGCCAAGCCTATGAATGCAAAATTTCCAATGTAATGATGCAAGAATGCTATTTCCTCTAATTGAACAACATTAATTAACTAATTAATCCAACAAAGTGTAATAAATTTACTTTCTTCATTTTACTTTTTTTATTCATTAATATATAATATTCATAAATCTTCAAATCTATTTTTATTGAAGTTCAAAGAAATGAGTGGTACAGCATTAAACGATAAAGAAAAATTTTGCAAAATGTCTAGAATTTTTATCATTATAAGTGACTGTTTAATTTGGTTTTAGACTATATCTGGGATGCTCTGGCTGGAGTTATGATGGATGGAAATGACCATTCTATCCTACAAATCTAGATAATAGATATTGGTTTTCATATTATTCACATATATTTGATTTTGTAGAGATGGATTTACTTTCTATAGAGTACATTCTGCGTTTTTGGTAACTAATTTAAATAAAAACCTCTAAATAAATTTCATAAATATATATAAACATCTTTACGATTGAGTAACTATAAAATGACCAAACAGGAGTTACGTTGCTTTATGAGGAATGATTACTATTTTTATTAATTTTTTTCTTATTATTAAAACTTTTTGGATAGGTAATCTCCAAAAAAATTAATCGCCCATTAAAGACCGATAGCAGTTCTAAAATGAGAGTATATCATTGTAAATAAACTACATAGTATTTAGCTTTTATTATTGGAAACTTATTTTACATTATTTTGTCCCAACACTTTGAAAAATTATGATTTTTAATGGTTATTTTATTGAAGATTTTAACAGGCACTTTTGAACTTATAATAATAGGAGGACAACAAATATAATTATAATATACATGGTATCGCTAAAAAAATATCCCAATTTTTCTGATAAGAAGACAAAGAAACTCGCCATCATTTTTATCATATCAATTATTGTTATTTCTTATAGTTTGTTTTTTTATCTTCAAAATAATACAGAAGTGGACATTAGAACTAGCCTATTTGAACAACAAAAACAACGCCAGATAGAATCTGCATTAGCTATTTCTCAACATATTGGTTCTGACCTTGATTCAATTATGGCTAGGCTTCAGGATTTAGCAAACTCAGCATATTTGCCAGAAGGCGATTTATCCAGCAATACAACCAAAAAGTCTATGCAACAAATGTATGTTCAAATGGCTAATATTACTAAAGTAGACAGACTATTCATTTTAGATAAAAATAACATTGTAAGGAGTAGCCTAGCCCCAATCGGACAAGAAGCATTTATTGGAATCAATTTTTCCTATAGAGACTGGATAAGAGATACAAAAAACACTTTAATGCCAATATTCTCCGATGGTTTTGAGGGGAGAGATGGCAAATATAGAATAGCGATAACCCATCCAATAATAAATATCAAGACTGGAAAATATATGGGATTAGTAGGGGCACTAATTCCTACTACAGAATTCTTTGCACATTATGGCAACATTTACAATATTAAGTCAAATTTTCTGGTAGTTTTTGATAAAAAAGGAAATTACATAGCCAATCCAAATACAGAATTGTTAGGGAAGAACTATTTTGGAAATCAG
>DATFCH010000487.1:0-4840 GCA_035253345.1 Nitrososphaeraceae archaeon | reverse complement strand
GGATAGCTTTGACGATTACAAATAAAATAAGGAATTTAATGAAAGCATTGTTTGGAACACTCGGATGACTCTTCCGAACTTTTATGTTCAGTATTGGGCATAAAAAGAGTACATCGTATTCTTAGTGACGAAAATTATTTATTATTTGGATATATATAGCAATCTTCAAAGGGTACGTGTAATGTTGAAATTAACAATTTTTTATTTGATTTTTTTTTTTTGTAGAAGTTTATATGGTCCATTCCATTTAATGTCTTTCAAACGTTTTGATAAGAATTTAATTTGTAAATTTACACGATTTTATTCTCATTATACCGGACCCGTTGCGCGCATGAGACAAGATTGTTCTCCATTCGCTTTTTTAAGTATGTTACAAGACGCTTCTTTTTAACTTTCATTTATAATGGCAGATAAAAAACGCGTAAAATGTTAACTTTATCAATAGGAAAAACACGCAATAAATTATTCTTAAAACAAAATAATTAAAATAATGATTTTTTTGATTTTCAGTCGTGATGTAAATTAATCTTCATCGTTTTTTCAAAATAAGATTTTATTATTACTTTTTTGGATTTTTTGGAGTTGAGAAAGTTTCGAAAATATTGGAATTATTAAAAATTATTTCTAAATCAATGTCCTTTTCCGATTGTTCATATATTTGAATTATACTGTCTAACATTAATTTCATCTTCCACATAAAATCCAAAAACTTCTGTATTTCATCGGTTGGTGTATTTTTATAAAGCGGAATATGACTTGTTATAACAATACTTTTCGAACAATAGGATAATACTTCAAATCCATAAAATAGGTATATAAATATTCACTGTATAAGTGAATTAGAAATACAGGATGTTTACAGTTCTTCCTGTAATTTCTATCCAATGCATTTTTCCCTAACTTTCGCAACTTTGTATGATCAACTATTGCGTGATCCATAGGATTACAATGGAATGGACTATAACTAACCTCAATGAAGAATACTTCATTAAATGTATTATTGTAAAATAATTTTCCAATTACGTCGGGTCTTTTATCGATACCTCGCTCATCTTTAGCAGATACTGATTGTTCGGTTTCCCATCCCTTAATATATTTGGGAGCAATAAATTTTACAAATGATGCAAGAAAATCATGAGTAAATGTTGATTCATTTACGAGGGCAGGAGATCGAATTTGATAAGCATAATTATTACGAATTAAGTGCAAATCATAAATAAAATGCTTAAACCGAAAATCTGAAGAATCCTCTTGACACTGGTTAATCCATTCTATAAGTGTATCACTATTTATTGAAAGGGCTATGTTTTCTAATTCTAATTCATAATTTGTGAAGTTGTTCCAATCCTTTTCTTCTACTTGCTGAATTATAGTATCTGCGTGTTTTACTTTCAAATGTTCATAATCAATAACAGCCGATAGAAGAGGATCATCCACATCGAACTCAATTGTTGAAATAGATTTGGCTATGGTGGCTATAACCTTATCTTTATGTCCACTGAACTAAAAATTATTTTAATTATATTAGACTTTTTTTCAAATTCTAAACTTAAAAAAAAAACAAAACCTACTTTTCCAAATTCAGTAATTAAATGTTGAACATTCGCGTTTTTAGTTGTGTCGATGTCTGACCATCCTAAATTTTTGATTTCGCTAGTTAATAACATCGACAAAGAGTGAATATATGTATATTCTAATTTGGCTTGAGCTAATAGATCAAAGAATGGTTTAACCCGTTTTTTTTCACCCTTTAAAGTAACAAAAAAAAAAAGTTAACTGTCAAAAATTCATACTAAAAATTTGTTATTAACTAATATTAAACTTGATCAGAATATCATTTCTAGGTTTATTATAAGTAGCCAAAAAGGAATCAGACCTTATGCGAAGATAAAGTTAAATCAACCGCCAAGTATATTGACGGGTGTTTGATTTTCCTTACCCTCAAGGATGATATCCTACGGATTTATTAATTTATCCTTAATTCTCTTATAATCACTTTAAAAAATTATCAAAAAGATCAGACCTCATGTGAAATAAAGTTAATCAGCCGCAAAGTATACTACGGGTGTTCGATTTTCTCTATCTTCAAGGGATGACACTTATCGATAACTTTATAATCATATATTTGTAGTTGACTAATAGCTCATTGCATAAAAATTTATATTTACTTGATTTTCATCCTTTGAGTTTAGATTAAACACAAATTATAATAAATAACTACATTACCTCCGCTAGTTTAGGTTTTTTCGAAAGATTATACCTTTTTTGGAGATGACTATTATAGAAAGAAAATAATAATTCCTTTTCTTCAGGTTGAACATTACCGTTGTACAGGTTGTATATCACATACTCGTAAAAAGTAAAATTTTCATCTTTTCTTGAATCTTTATATTCAAAATATTTCACATAAAGTGGCGTCCTAACAACAAGAGTTTCCTTAATAAAAAAGTCAGTGTAAAAGATGAAGAAAATCTAATTTTTTCTTACTTTCTAATATGTCTGGGCATTTAGAGAAATTTCGCGTGAGAAATAAATTTTTTATTAAGAAAATCAATTGTCATACAAACTTTATAACGTAATTTCTCCCGCGACTCTTTCCTAAAATAGGTAGATCCAAACGCCTTATCGTTATAAAATTGAATTTCCTTATATCACGTGATAAGTAATAAATGGTTATTATCGGGACACTTCCTTGGTCCATCAGAATTATTTCGGTGCTTTGTTGCAATACTCTCAACGCTATTTCCTGTAAGTTAAATTAATTAAAAAAGTATCAAATTACTTACCAAGCAAGATGAATATTTTTTACTTCGCTTCGCAAAAAATCAACAATGTGGACAATATGTTCTATCTTTCTTTTCGAATTGATCATCATCCCAAATGTTATTGTTTCTTTTAAATCGTAAAAAAGAACAAAAAATCAGAATTAAATGTAAAATACTACTTTAATAGTACTATTTTATTATACATACAAGCTATTAATAAACTGAAAGTACTAATTGATGCAAATTTTACTGCGTCTCTGTTCAACGGAATTTTAACGAATGGGTCGGTTAAATGTTTTTTGATAAAGATTCGATACTCGGATGATAAATTAATTTTTTCGACCGATATACTAAATTTTTTCTTTAATTTTCTCCATATATCCTTCTGATTCTTTTTTAGTTCATCGATAAGCAATATTCCCGACAAAATTAAATCATCACAAGCTGCATTCTCTTTGACAAAATTTTTACTTATTTCTGGCGATACTTCTTCGTTATACTTTGATTATAAATATGATTAATTGTTCATTCACTAAATTAGTGTTAACTAATACCTGAGTTATCTGACGAATTGCAATATCCATGCCTAATTTATTATCAACGACGGAAACGTAATCATAATATAGTCCAACCTCTACCGCTGTCCTCTTTATCAAATCACCATAAATTATAAATTCAAAATTTACATAATACTTCGACGACAAGTCATCATATAATTCTTTAACTGGTTACAGAATTTGATCACGAGTATAATTTACTTATTTTTATTGGTGCACAAAATTCTTGCTTATTCTCAGATATCACGTGAAACAAACCATTATTTTATTCTAACCCTAAGAATTTCGCATTTATCAGCAAATTATAACTTGCCTGACGAAAATAAAATAAAAGTATCCAAATATCTATCTATTTTCGTTATGATTATGATAACACTCGATATTACTAATTACAATAATAATTATGTTAAATAGTTATATCGAGAGTTAAATAACCATCGTTTGGAATTTGATTCCTGCAATCTTTTAACATGAGCGTCTTATCCTTTCTCGAGAAATTTCATCGTACTTTTTTATAGAAAATAAAATAAAAAAGATTAGCCAATCACACTTACATTAAAGCAATTTCTTATTACAAATAAAATCTGAATAAAGATTTATTTACAAGATTGCGGATCAAACTAACTTTATTACTACAGTTGATGAGAGTATCTATAATTATAATTACTAGTTCATTATACTAGATGGCTAAGAAAACGTAAGTAAAAATTAAAGAAAAATTATATATAGTCAAAAATATTAAATAAATAACTTTTAATTTCGTTACATCTATTAATGTTGGTTAAACAGTAGTATTGAATTTGTATCGATCACATTTAATAAGATTAAATTCATGCCTACAAATTAAGAAAAATAGAAATAATATTAACCTATGGCCACTTGGTTAAGTAAATACAAACAATCTCTTTGCATTTGTCAGAGCAACCCAGTTCTCACGCTTACTCAGTACAGATCGAGCAGACCCATGCTAGATTGCAAAAATGCATCGTAGAAATCAAGCAAAATATTTTTTCATTGCCTGGCGAAAATACTAATTTAAACAGTGACTATAAAGTTTTTGCTCTATTAACATTCCAGCGAAATTTCTGGTTTTCTATTTAACTATCATGGAATCTCGATATTACGAACTCATAAAATTATTAGTCTAAATAATTTCGTTATATCGAGATTCGATTTATAAAATGTTTCATCAGGCAGCAAAAAAATAAACTGCGATTATATTTACCTTCAAAAAAAACCAGCTTTCAAGTACATCGCATTTCTTTAGAAAAATCGATGCTTTTGAAAAGCAAAATAAGTAATATGATAATGATGATACTACATAATAGAATTTGTTCCATTTTTTTTTTAAATGATTATTCGGTTGATTGTGAAAATTATACGTATATATAATTAAAGTATGTCGCACAAAATCAAATTATTGAAATCGCGGTGATTAGAAAAAATTATTCCAATACCAATAAATAAACTAATTAATTTTATAAGTTGACGTGACAAAAGAAATTGATAAAATATTTA
>DATFCH010000486.1:0-2747 GCA_035253345.1 Nitrososphaeraceae archaeon | reverse complement strand
CTCATTTTGTAAAATAGGAAATGAAATTCAAAAAGAAGTCATCGATATTATTAGTATATATTTTAATAATAGTTAATATTAAGTAATTACTTTATCACGATGAATTTCATAGTGATGTATTATACAGAATTTTAACGCGCGATTTATTATTTTTATTTTATAAAAATATTATACACGCAAAAAAAATTTATATGGAGAAAAAATATTAAAATTTAACAATTCAAACATCAATGTAAAAAAAATTAATGATCTCATAATAAAATTTAGCAATTCGAAACGAACACCATAATAACTCCTACTTCTTCATATTTCTCCTCTTTCTCAATCTTCCTTCATACAGGTTATTATTATTATTATCATTTACAGCACTCGTTTTTCGTTTCTTATTTTTATCAAAATAAAATTCTAATAAACGTAATCTTTGTTCTATATTATTCGCTGTTTCTTCTGAATTATTCGCTTTTTCTTCTATACTATTCATTCTTTCTTCTAAAGTATCCGTTCTTTTCTCTATATTAACTGTTCGCTCTTCTGTTTTATCCAACTTCTCTTTGATAAAAACTTTCAGATCATTACTTTCATCGCGTAATTCGTTAAACGAAATATGTAAGGATTTAATTGAATCCAATATTTCATTAAATTGATCTTTTGTTCTAATTGATGGACGAGCACTTTGTTGCATGTTAAAAGTGGTGTTAGGAGTTACGTTTTGAATTTCTTGAATTGAAGTCATTTCTTGATTTGAACAATTATTGTTAAGACCTGTAAAATCAACCATATCTCGTTCGCGAACTGGAGTAAATGTTGATCTCGAAAATGATTGCGTGATAGTGTTAGGAGTTACGTTTAATTTTGGGGTTAGATGGGTTTCTTCAAGAATGTTTGGAGTTTCGTATCGATTAGGTGTACGTTGAATTGGAGTAATTATTTGATTTGAATTTTTGTCAACATCATTTGTTAAATCGACCACCTCTCTAACTGGAGTAATTCTATGACTAAGAGGAGCACTTATTTCTCTAATTAAATTTTCAACAACCGGAAAATTTTTTTGAAGTAACTCGTTACGAATTTCTTGCAAAGTCACCTTTCCTCTCGTAATCACATCAATAATTATTTTTTTAAGTTGCACGTATTCGGTATACTCGCTCATTAAACATAAATAATCGGGAGCGTAAATATTTGTTAATCCAATATATTTGCGAACTGCGCAGTCAATCCATCCACCAAAAAAATTATTTGTGTGCATTTTACTTCGACATATCCAAAATAAGCGACCTGGATTTTCTACGCGTATTGATCTTTCGACTATACATAAATTGTTGCACTTTTTACATTTTAGAGTTATGAAGGTGCACATATTATTAGAACATACAAGATACTTAGAACCACTATCTCCTTCTATTAATTTGCATAAATTTCGACAATGACATGTTGTCCATTCGTTTAAACATTTAATACAAACATAAACTTTTATAGGTAAGTTGTTTTTCGATTCAATAAAGGTATTCGAAGGCTCGCAACACGTTAGATCTAACATTTGATCTGACATTTTAATAAATTTTAATAAAATTTAAAATTTGATAAAATATTGAAATTTAATTTCGAATAAAATTTGAGTTGGTTTTATATGACAACGTAAATAATAAAGTTTATTTTATCTAAAATTGGTATGCAGTATTTAATTAAAGATTTGATACATTTCTTAAAAAGAAGGATGTTCGTTTATTTAAAAGATTTACTACAGTACATACTATAAAAAGATAACAATGTTGTTCGAAATTTAAAATATAGATTAAATAAAGATAAAAGAGCAAATTATTGTCGAATCGGGCCGCGATAGGAGATCTTTTTTTATTTATATCTTTTTATCGTGAGTATCTATAATTATAATTACTAGTATTTGATTGAATTTGAGAAACCACTCCATTATTTTGAATGATTATTTCGTAGATTTGTTTAAACGACTATTTTTATAATAAATTTAAAACTTTAGTAATCTTATCGAAAACGAACAATCTCTTTAATCTATGAAATAAAATTTATATACAGTAGACTTTTTTGATTATACAAAAAATTCGATAACACAAATTTCCGCATCCTCGCACTCTGATTACTATGCAACTCAATGAATATCTTAGTTAACCGATCTTAACGTTAATAATGATTTATAAGTTTCCAAAGTTTCCAATGTTTCCAAAGTTTCCAAAGTTTCCAAAAGTTTCCGATCTAAGTTTCCAATGTTTCCAATGTTTCCAATTTTTCCAATGTTTCCGTCGTTCAGATCATATCAGAAATCTGAATTTATAAATCTATATTTTCAAGTTTTTCGAAGTTGGAACAAAAAAATCTAAAAAAAAAATAGTTCACTATAATAATAATTTTCAATTTCATAATAATAATTATCTGTTAATATTTCGGAATGAAACTGATCTGTGGATAATTTAAATCACCTCACAATTTATTTTTAAATAGAAAGATGAAAGGGACATTTGTTTAAACGATACTTTAAACGCATAATTACATTAAATTTTTTAGAATCTACATTTCCTATTTTGATTTGGTATACTTCTTTTTTTTATTACATGCACTATTAGGAGCGTGTTCCTTTTATAGTATGATCGGCGTTCTCTGGTGAGCGCTGATCGTACCTTTTATAGTATGATCGGCATTCACTGGTGAACACATTTATAGATGTTCGGTGAACACCGTGAACAACGCTCCTTTTATAGAATGATTGTGGCCCTTTT
>DATFCH010000485.1:0-6465 GCA_035253345.1 Nitrososphaeraceae archaeon | reverse complement strand
TAAAATATAATATTATTATGTATTTCTTTTTATGTAATTATTATAAATAAAATTGTTTATAACAATTACAATGGAAAATGATAAAGACATCAAAATCGAAACAGATGAAGATGTAGGATTAGATGATAAAATAAAAGCCGGTGCTAAAGCATTAGGCAAAAAAATAGAAGATCCAGATAGAGATACTGGTGCAGAATATGAAGCAGAAAAAGCCAAAGAAAGAGTTGTTGATTGAAAATGATACATAATAAATTATTTTTAATAGTACCAGCAACAACAGCAACAACAATCCTTGTAACGCTTATTACTTTAATGACATTTACCATTCCAACATTTGCTCAATCGGAAGCAACAAATCAAACTTTGCAGGATGCGAGTCAATCTGCCAATCAAACTGGTGAAAATATGCAACAAGGTGCCAATCAAACTGGAGAAGCAATTCAAAGAAATGCTAGTCAACTTGGAGAAAAAGTGAGTGGAGAGGCGCAACAACTAGGAGAAAATATCACTGAAGGCGCCAAAGGTCTAGCTGAAACTATCGGCAAAGGATTACAAGATTTAGCAAATAAATAACTTTATTTTTTATTTTACATAGATTTCTATATACATAAATGAATCATTATACTTATCTGATATTCCATTGATGTTTTAACTACATTCCGTTATTTACCATACAACTACACATAAATATCATTATTATTAATAATATCATCTAAAATTATATAATAACCAATAGAAATAGAGGATTAGCCTATGCAGATAAGGAAACAAGAAAAAGAGTAGCAAGTCAAGGTGGAAAACATCTCGTAGTAGCGGCAGAAAGAACAAATAACACAAAAAGAAAAATTTGTTCTCAAGTAGATAAATTTCCTTTATTTTTTTCTAAAACACAATAACATATTCTTTAATTCCATAATACTACTAGTAGTAAAATTTAAATTATAAGATAATTCTTTGAATAAAGTTACAGATTGTTTAGATTTATGTTTATTATAAATAAATAATATATAGATGTTTGGAATATAGACAAAATAGGAATTGTTATGTAAAGTATAGTTTCACAACTAGATTAAAATAAATCTATACTATTCACTATTATTTGTTTCTAATAATAAAATCTAAATATGAAAATAAAATAATATTACAATCTTCTTATTATATTAGTTTCATATTTTAGTTTTTTCATGTCATATACTCTTTGTAGCATCATTGCTAATGGTATTACAAATGCTTGTTGTGCTATTTTTGTTATTACATCTCTATAATCAACAGTATATTCTTTGATTATCAAATCTGTTCCTATTACTGGAATTCCTGTCATAGTCCTAAAATAATAAACAATTATTATTGCTACAGTTCCTACTAAAATTGCATAGTATGATACTACATTATTAGGTTTGGTAAATACCAATATCGAAGTAATAATATAGCCAATTGCTATCAAAGCAAAGAAGGTACCTTCTCCAAGTTGTCTTGTACTTTTATTTACAGAACCTTTTTCTGCAGACTCTTTTGATTCACCTAGTTCTAATAGTGAATGTTCTAAATACACTATGACGTTTGGAATCATTAATCCGATGAATATTAGTGATAATATTGTTATTTGTTTGTTATCTTTAAGTGTTGTCAACATCCAAAAATATATTTATTCTATATAATATATTAGAATTTGAGATATTTTTATTAAGTTACCCACTAGAGATAAATTATTTCTAATATTTATATATTATATTTACCGAAATTAGTATGTTAATAATAATGACCAATACTATAACAACATTTAGTTTTCTATTGTTAATTTTAGCAATATCAATAGTATCAATTCAACAAATCTATGCAACAGGTTGTCCAACTCAATTTGTAGGAGAACACATACAAAATGCAAAGAAAGCACTTGAAAAAGGAAATAATGAAGAAGTTCAGAATCAACTTGAATTGGCAGAAGAA
The DNA here is from genome assembly GCA_035253345.1 of Nitrososphaeraceae archaeon. Classification (GTDB taxonomy): domain Archaea; phylum Thermoproteota; class Nitrososphaeria; order Nitrososphaerales; family Nitrososphaeraceae; genus TH1177. Next base: position 4,518 of record DATFCH010000485.1, on the reverse strand, counting down.
GCACTTGGTATGGCTGCACAAGAAAGTGAATAGCCAAATTAATAATTAATATAAAAAACTAAATTATTCAATAAAATTTGAAATTATGTAAGTGGTCTTGGAGATATGAAATATAGAAGCAGAACAGAAATAGTATCAATGATACTAGATGCAGCCAATGGAGGAGCAATAAAGACAAAAATTATGTACAAAGCATTCTTAAGTTATGCACAATTAAGAGAATATCTTTCTATACTGATAGAAAACAATCTCTTAGAATATTATGGAGACAATAAAATATTGAGGACTACAGAAAAAGGATTAAGATTTCTGACTATGCATAATGAAATTGGCGAACTATTACAATCTACTGCCACAATCAAAAACAAGCAATAATTTACAAACATGATAAATAACTTCTATTTTTTAGTAAAGATAGATTATGTAAAATAATACAAAATTAATATAAAACAATGAAAGATTTTGTTATTCTCTTGAATAGAAATTAAGTCCATAATAATAAAAGCTAAACACCACATGGTAGAACCCTACTACATGGTAAAACCCTACCAATAAATCCAATAATTTTTAAAATTGACTTAAGGAAAGTTATAATATGCTAAAAAGTGAATCCGACTAAGACAATGTCTGTTGCTATTTCACTTACTGATATTTTTACGGTTCTTGGTATTACTTTATTTGCTGGAGGAACATCATTTGTTGGTGCATTAATTGCGAAGTATGTGAATTTTTCCACATCGGTTAATTTATTTTTGACAGCATTCGGAGCCGGTATTCTAATATCTGCAGCAATATTTGAAATGGTAATTGAGGCAGAAAAATCAATTGGAATGTTTCAAACACTTTTATTTTTTATTTTTGGTGCTATAATATTTACAATTGCTGATGTAATAGCGGTAAAAAAAGGCGGCGGTGCTGATATATTGATTGGTATTGGTTTAGATACGATACCTGAATCATTGGCTATAGGAGCCTCAATAGCAGCAGGTCCTGCTTTTGCAATAGCAATACTTATTGGTATACAAAATATTCCAGAAGGAATTGCTGCGTATAAAGAAATGAGAACTGGAAAAACAGCATTCACGAATTCTAAAAAAGCTCTTTATGCTATTGGTGTTGTATCCATAATACCTGTTATTCTTGGTTTAGTAGGACTTTTCTTTTTAGAAGGATTACATTATATAATAGGCTTGATATTGGCATTATCTGCAGGAGGTATATTCTATATGCTTTTTTATGATATGATACCTAAGGCACACCAAGAAAGAAAATGGCTTCCTACATTTGGTGCAGTACTAGGTTTTATAATTGGTTTTGCAATTGTCAGATTATTTTAATTTTAATTTAAAATGATATATATTTTAATAATTATTTATTTTAAAATATATTCCTATTATAAACAATAAAAAAATTATCTTCATTATTGCTACAACATTAGACCATTATTTTAGAATCGCTATAGGTGTTACTCCAGACAGGCCCGTAATTTTTTAGGATCCACCTACATTATTAGAACAATAAAATACTCTTACAAATTGCCAAATTAAATATAGTATGAAAAAGTTTCAATATTTACAAAGACTATCTCAAGCTTCAAAATAAACACAAGGTCCTATCAGTCCGAAGTCTATATTGATAATATGCCTGTATTTTTAAATTGTTTACAATTATAAAAGACAATAAACCTATATCAAAAAGAAGTAGTCACTTAAGTTAAACCTTCGCAAGATTTATCATTAATAACATAGGATAACTCAATTAAAAAAATGAAACAAATTTAGAATCTAAAAAATCAGATATATTAGGATCATTTAAAATTACAACGGATTTACATTTAGAAAGATTCGCGCGCAAATTTCAAGCCTTATGCCTTATTTTTACACTTTTCTTTATTATCAACTTTTCGTGATCTAGTCAATTTTTTTTGAATTAAATTATATCTTGTTTGTAATTCTATTTTTGTATACACTTCCTAGCAGACTGGCAAGTGTTCCTCATGTCAGTAAAAGAAATTGTAGCATATGTTAGTAATTACAACACATAATAAAAAACATGTAGAAGACGAATTGAGCTAATTATCTATTCAAAAAATCAATTGTCTACATCAGTAGAAATTTCTGAAAAGGTAAGCATGGATCTCAAAAAACGTGGATTTACTCTTGTTGGACCTGTAATATGTTATGCATTAATGCAAGTTATAGTTATGGTAAATGCTGATATCTCACAATGTCTTTTGTACCAAAAATGATTTTAAATGGGAATGATTCTATTAAGTCATGGCTAAAGGAAAATTTGCAACATCTGTTTCATGTATGGATGGGAGAATTCAGATTCCCTTAATTAATTGGATTAAAGAAAATTTTTCTGTAGACTATGTTGATACCATCACAGAACCAGGAATTGATAAACAAGTTGCAGACAATACAGATCTTGAATCAATTAAAACCAAAGTAGGAATATCAATCAATAAACACGAATCAGAATTGATCGTAGTGTCTGGTCATTATGATTGTGCAGGAAACCCTGTATCTAATGAAGAACACATTACTCAAATTAAAAAAGGAATCGAAGTTATCTCTTCATGGAATCTAGGTGCCAAAGTTATTGGCGTTTGGGTCGATGATACGTGGAAAATCAATACTGTCTAGCGGAAAAAACGTCATTCTACTTGCTTTAACAAAAATTAACCGAGTTAACTAGGTTAACAATTATGTAAATACACATATTTACTAGTGTAATTCATACTTTACCGAGTGATCACATTCATTCTCTGGATTGATGATCTTATCTATGACAGGTAGTTTAGATAGGTAGGAAAATAGCTAGCTCCTTGTTTTAGTTTTTCTTCAACTCCATCAAGTGAGGGAATCCATGTACTAACAAGATTTCCTACATAATTGGGTTTATAAAATAAAGCACTACCTTCGAAGAGGTCACGATGATGTTTTCCCCATCTCAATCCCTTTCCGGTTTTGAACATTTCTACGAGTTTATCTCCATCCTTAAAATAAGACCTTATTGCTTGATATGCTCCATGAATATATACAGGACTATTCTCATCTGCTAAGGCCATTGATTGTTCAGGTGGGGCGTATACTTTCCATTTGATGGATTGTACATTAGATATCCTCCAGCAGCTTGATTTGCTAACCATTCTCTAACAAGCCTTTCATTAGTGTTGGTCTTTTTTGCTAATTCTTCCGATGTGATAGGCTTTCCTGCTTCTGCCATTGCCTTGTATAGGCCAAGTCTATCTCCAATAATTACGAGCATTGCACTAAGAGTATTTGCAATGTCTCCAACAGCTTTTAGCATAAACTCATTTAGTTTTTGTTCATCAATTTTATTAGGGGGAGTATTCACTTGCATTTTGTTATGAAATACTCCATAGTCTTTTAAATTTTTCATGAAAAAACCGTAATACGTCAATACCTTATGTTAATGAAGCCAATATTTATTATCCAAATCTTTAGGACAGAATGGTCTTTCCATCCATCATAACTCCAGCCAGAACAACCAATATTATGTTCTGATACCAAATTAAATTAATCTTTTTGGTAATAATTCTCTGCATTTTGCAAAATTTTTCTTTCTTTATCATTTAGTGATGTACCACTCATTTCTTTGAACTCCAATGCATTAATAATGGCTTTTCCTCCATAGTGATTATTAAAATATATTCGGAGTTTTTTAGTTTGATTTTTTATCTTTTTTACTTTTTGTACCCATGGTTCAAGTTCTTTCTTTGTATAAAGATAATTGTACCAATAATGTCCATTAGATGTATTTCTTCCATGAAATCTAATAAAAGAATGTTCTTTCGATGTAACTATTGAATTAGACAAAAATGAAAGATTCTCTTTTTCAGGAGAATCAGTAATTACATTAGCTATATTATGATGTTTTAATAAGTCTAAAGGACCTTCAGTATTCCATGAGGAATGCCTAAATTCTATTGCATATTGATATTCATATTCATTTTTTACTTTTTTAATAGTAACATCGTTTTCATTTTTGTTTTCTTCTGGTTTTCTTGGTATATTTTCTAAAAATTTTTCCAAAGTATTAAAATATTCAATGCTAAAGCTAGGAGGTAATTGTATCAAAATAGCTCCTAGTTTTTCTGAATCATATAATGGAGAAATTTTATCCAGAAAATCTTTGAAATCTTTGATAACACCTCTGTCAATATCCAATTTCTTTCTATGTGTTATTCTTTCAGGAACTTTTACTGAAAATTCAAAATTCGGAGGAGTTGCCTTTACCATTCCAAAAAAGAGTCCTTTATCCATTTTAGAATAAAATTCTTCATAGAATATAGAATCCATCTCTACTGTATCGAAAAATTCAGAGTAATATCTGAGTCTCTTTGTATCTTTTGTAGGATAGAAAATATCAAGCCAACCTCCTTTTTCTGGCTTATCTCCATAATTCCAGCCAGAACATCCTAGACAATATTTCAATAGTTACATATAGTAAAAGAAAGCAAAAAAACTATTTGCTAAAAATGTATTAGTA
>DATFCH010000484.1:0-17793 GCA_035253345.1 Nitrososphaeraceae archaeon | reverse complement strand
TTTTTCAAAAAAGTTTTAATTTTTTTTATAAATAACCCTGTAAATGATAATTAAACAATAAAGTTAACATCAGCTTTTATTGCTCAATTTTAACTATTTTGTCAAAAATAACTAAAATATCTTATATTAAGAATTTTCTACAACGCATCATCCAGATCTTTTTCAATACCATGAAAAAATTTATCTTAATCCATTTTAAATTATATCAATGCCCGAGATATGGCTTGGATATGGTTCATCGCACGTGGTGTTAGACATTAAACAAGAGAATCTTTTGGAATTTACCCCAGAACTGAATATTATGTCTGAGGAAAATATAAGAAATATTCTTACAACTGTACAGGTTTCAAAAAAAATTCTTATTTTTCCATTATCTTCATCAAAACATCTTCTCAAAATAGTATCACTATTAATTGAATTTTTTAAACCTGATGATGTTATCGAAATTGGTTCTTTTTCTACCCATTTTCTTTCTATTAAAAGTCATTTTGTTCAAAACAAGATTGTTCAAATTGATAAAAACAATTTTAATGAAATAATTACCAAATTCGATCACATTATATTTATTTCTGATATTGGTTATGATCCACTTTTTGGATTCAATATTATTCCATCTATAATTACCAGAAATTTTTCTAACGAAATAATGACTGATATTCTTTGGTCTAATGAAATTATTAGACCTCTTCCTGGACAAATAGATGAACCACTCAAAATGGCATTAGAACATTATGATAAATTAAATATTCATTCTCTCGAAGTACTATCCAATCAACACGGAATCTCTAATCTCTATTATGGGGATAATTCAAAATTTTATAAAGATATCCTTACTGATTTTAAATCACATACAATTTTTAATATTGATGAACAAAAGTCACTAATTGTAAGTGCAGGACCAGAACTCGATAATCATTTAACACTAAATAATTCTTTATACTCCTTATGGAATTGTATAGGAATTCTGAAAACACGAGGAACTGCTGTTTTATTAGCTGAAAACTCTAATGGTTTAGGGGAAGGTGCATTAACTATGTATTTAGAAGGTAGATTAGACCTATCAAAAATCAAAAAATCAAATTATATTAGTGGCTTAGAACACCTACTTTATATCGAGAATTTGAAAGGTGATTATAACTTGGGTTTGGTTTCCTCAATACCTTTCTATTATGCTAAAACCAAATTTGGTTTGAATACTTATGATAATATTAAAAACGTATTAGAAAATTTGTTATCACATTATGGAAAATCTATTAAAGTCATGATTTGCGCTGAGCCTAGTAAATCCCTTTTCATAAAAAAATAATTCTTATTATTTTGGAAGATCTATAATGAAAGTCAGGAGATTTATGATTTACTATGAATTTGTTCTATGTGTATAAAGTTAAATAGCTTGTTAAGTTAAGTATAGAAATTGCAATCTATCCTTAGAAATGTAGGTGCTTATGTTATTCGTCATTGTGAAGAAAAAGATCTTCAATTTGTAATTAATATAAATATGATTACACTTCCAGAACATTATTCTGATTACTTTTTTACATCTCTTTTAGCAGAGTTACCGGAAGCATTTATCATAGCAGAAATAAATAATGAAATAGTTGGATATATTATGTGCAAGATAGAATTTGGATTCTCAAATTTCAGAAAGTTAGGTTTTGTAAAAAAGGGTCATGTTGTTTCCATTGCAGTTTTAGATGCCCACCAGAGAAAAGGTATTGGGAAAGCATTAATGTTAGAAGGGATTAAGGGAATTATTAGCAGAAAAAGTGATGAAATATATCTAGAAGTTAGAGTCAGTAACGATAGTGCAGTCGAATTATATAAAAAACTTGGATTTATTATAAAATCTAGATTAAAAACTTATTATCGTGATGGTGAGGATGCGTTTTTAATGGCCAAAGACCTTAGTTAGGTATATTAATATTTTATATGGTTCTCTCTTAATAATGAAAAGCAATAAACCTACAGGATTTTTTCTTTTGGTTGTTCCTCCTACAATTTTTATAATTTACGTGTATCTAATATTTGCTTCAAAATTTGATTTGCTATTAATAAAACTAAGTATCGTATTTACAGTTGGACTTATTGTTTCTGTATTTATATGGATCGGATATACTATGGTTTCTGCCTCCAATCATACAGAAATTACGGGTGATGAAATGTAAAGAAATGAAATTTAAAGAATTTGTAAATCGAAAACAGTTTGATATATTCTAGGACCTACTTCTCTTACTACTCTTCTTGAAATTATCTTATATTGATAACGTTTGAAATTATTATGACAATTTATTGTCCCTTCCTCAAGGGCATGTAATTTATTATTTGCTTTTATATGCGCAAAAAAATGTATTATCCCCTTGTTGTTTTCAAGTGCTGTAATTGCGGAATCAATAAATTGAAATGCTTGTTCTGGGAGGGGCATGATAACTCTCGTAGCTTTACCTACTAGATGATTATCGACAATTGACCTTGCATCGCCTAAAATAGGAATAACTCTATCTTCAAGCTTGTTAAGTTTGGCATTAATAATACATAAATTATGTGCATCAGGGTTAGAATCTATACTATACACAATACAATCTGGATTTTTTTTTGCAAGAATTATTGAATAAGTTCCAACACCTGCAAACATATTAATTATCTTTTCATTTCTATCAATCATTTGAGAAATTCTAAGCCTTTCAGTTGAAAGGCGAGGTGAAAAATAAGTATTTAGTACATCTACCTTAAAGATACATCCATGTTCCCTATAGTCAGCGTAAGTTTTATTGATACCCTTAATAAACTTCAATTTTCTTGTCCTGTATTCGCCTTGTACCGAAGATATTTGCTGAAAGACTGTATTGATCGTTTTAATTTTGTTAATCAATACGTTAGCTATGATGTCTTTTTTTCCTTCTAATTTTTCTGGGATTTTAATTATGGTTATATCTCCTATAATATCAAATGAAGAATAAACATTTTCTAACTCCTCCTTGGTCAGGATGTCCTTTAAAGCATTTTTAAGCATAGATCCCATATCTATTTTTTTATGTAGTAATATTCTCCAGAATCTTTTTGTGTTTTATCTAATTGACTGTCGTATTTATTTACTCTTGGTCTACCCGTACTTTCATCTCTTCTGTATGTAATAGATAAATCCTTAAGAAACAAATTCATCCCTTCTAACTTTGACATAGGCTTAGTTGCAATCCCATCAATACTAGGATTTCCATTAAATATTATCAGAGAATCGGCAACTATATCAATCAATTGCATATCATGATCAATTATTATTGCTGATTTTGCTTGTGCCCTTACAAATCTTTGAATAAATTTTGCTAACGATATCCTCTCCTCAATATCTATAAAAGCTGAAGGTTCATCTAAAGCATAAATATCAGCATCTCTCATCAAACATATTGCTATAGCGACTTTTTGTAATTCACCACCACTAAGGTTTCTTATATTTTTTTCATATAATTTTTTAACTCCCATTGGTATAATTATTTGTTCTTCTACAACACTACCCTCTATGATATTTTGATAAGCGGAGTATAGTAATGACTTAACATCAGAATCATATTCATGAGCTATGTATTGTGGTTTATACGAAATTTTAGCTGTATTTACTATCTTTCCATTATCTGATTTTTCTATCCCTGCAATCATCTTCATAAAAGTTGTTTTCCCTAACGCATTGGCGCCTATGACTCCTAAAACTTCGCCTTTATTTAGTTTTCCAGATGAAATTTTAAGATGAAATGAATCAAGTTTTTTTTCTAAATCGGAATACATAGTAACTGTATTGTTCAGGATATGGTCTTCAATAGGGTTGAATGTATCAAATCTAAATCTTTTTTCCCTAAATCTTATATTTTCCGAGGGGATAAAACCATCAAGAAAGTTATTTATTCCTGTTTTTGTTGATTGTAAACTTGAAACAATTCCATATGCTCCAGGTTCACCATATAATATGTGTATATAATCAGACAAATAATCTAATAAGGTTAAATCATGCTCAATAATCATTACTGTTTTTCCGTTTCTAGCAAGATTTTGAATAACTTTTGCTACTGATAATCTTTGAAAAATATCATTGTATGATGATGGTTCATCAAAGAAATAGTAGTCTGCATCTTTAGCTGCAGCTACAGTAACAGCCAATCTCTGCAATTCTCCTCCACTTAATTCATTTATATTTTTAGTAAGTGAATTTTTCAAACCTAGTTCATGAGAAATCTCTCTTGCAGTATTATTTTCATCAAATTTCTTTAACATTTCATTTACAGTTCCTTTAAAAATCTTTGGTATTTTATAAACGAGTTGAGGTTTTATCGATACCCTTAGATTGCCATTAGCTATGCTCTCGAAATGCGACTTTAGCTCAGTCCCATGAAATTTTTCAATAACATGTTCCCATTCAGGTTTATAATCATAATCGCCAAAATTGGGTTTTAGATTACCTGAGAGTATATTTACAATAGTGGATTTTCCCATACCATTTCTACCAAGTAAACCAACAACAGAACTTTTCTTTGGTGTTGGTAAATGATATAATCTAAAAGAATTTATGCCATACTGGTGTATTTTTTCTTGCTCTAATTCTTTTGGTAAATTTACTATTACAATTGCTTCAAATGGACATTTTTTAACACATATCCCACACCCAGTACATAAATCTTCAGAAATAACTGCTTTGCCATCTTCTTCTCTCTGAACAATACATTGACCACCTGTTTTATTAACAGGACAATAAATAATACACTCTAATCCACATTTTTTTGGTTTGCATAACTCTTCATCTAATACGGCTACTCTGGCAGTAGTTTCAGGATTTCCCACTTTATATTTTCTACATTCAAGTATTATATCTCTTACGAGACTAGATCTTGTTATCATTGTTATATTATTTTGATTTATTTAAAAAAGAATAAATTAACCCCTAGTATTTTTATATTTAGCCGGTCATAGTGATAGGGTGCGACCCGGTCTCATACCGAACCCGGAAGTCAAACCTGTCGTCGCTGCCTAGTACTTATCTACGTGAGTGGTTGGGAAAGGGCAGTGCTGGCGTTTAAAATGAAATTAAAATTCCCACTATAGTAAAAAATGAAAATTAGTTTTCTTTATCCATGATAAATTTGATTAATGTTCTGATCCCAAAACCTGTTGCTCCGGGTGGGTTATATGATTTTGGTAAGCTTCCTTCCTGATTCCAAGCTGTTCCTGCAATATCTAAATGTACCCAAGGGATGGTTCCTACAAAATTTGACAAAAAAGCTGCAGCAGTAATCGCTCCACCTGCTCGTCCTCCGATATTTTTAATATCAGCATTTTTACTTTTTATTTGTTCATGATATTCTTCAAATAAAGGTAATTCCCACATTTTCTCATCAGTATTTTTTGAGGTTTCAATAATTTTTTTTATCAAATTTTCATTATTTCCTATTATTCCAGCTACGTTAGAGCCTAGGGCAATAATACAAGCGCCAGTTAATGTGGCCATATCTATTATTAGTTTTGGATTATATTGTTTGATACCATAGGATAAAGCATCAGCAAGTATTAGTCGACCCTCAGCATCAGTATTTAATACTTCAACGCATTTTCCATTGTACATGGTAATTATGTCACTCGGTCTATAAGATGAATGTGAAGGCATATTTTCCACAGCAGGAATTAATCCAATTACATTCTTTTTTATTTTTAAGGTGGACAATGATTTCATTATTGAAATAACGTTAACCCCACCACATTTATCGAACTTCATTTCATCCATTTTTTCACTTGGTTTAAGCGATACTCCACCAGAATCAAATGTTACTGCTTTCCCTACTAGTAAAATTGGTTTTTCTTCATTTTTAGTTCCTTTGTATTCTATCACTATTAGTTTAGGAGAATTAACACTACCACTTCCTACAGAAACTATTCCATTTAATCCAATATCTCTCAAGGCATCAATATTAATAATCTTTGTCTTAATTTCTTGATTTTTCATAATTGATGCTATTTTTGACAGATGTTCTGGTGTACATTCATTGGGAGGTAAATTACTAATCTCTCTAGCTTCATTCACAGCTCTACATATTATGGATATTTTATCGATTATCTGTTGAAAACTTTTTGGACTTGAATTTATTATTAATGAAATTTTTGAAATAGTATTTTTCTCTTTAATAGATTTAAATTTTTCAAACGAATATGATGAAAGAAAAACTCCTTCTAATAATGATTCAATTATCATATTAGAGGAATCGAAAGGAATAATTGAAAATTCTTTAATTCTGAACTCTCTAGCATATTGGATTATTTTTCCTGATATCAATCTTGATTTCTCTGTATTAAATTCATTTTTGTTTCCCAAACCAACAAATAATATTTTTTTAGCAGGAATTTTTCCAAATGTATATAACTGATTAAATAAACCGAATTTGGGTATATTTCGAATAATTTCTTTTGCTACCATACTTATTTCTTTATTCAGTCCATTAAGTAATTCTGAATAATCCTCATTGAGAAAACATCCAATAACTAAAAGCTCCGTCCTCTTCTCATTTATTTTTGTTTGATCGGCTACAATCTTTAACATATACATGAAAATTAAATGATAATATTTTAAATTATTGAATTAAATTTTTAGTTTTCTTAACATTATGATATCTCAATCTCCAGCTAGATTTTTATCTTTCTTCTTATTTTGTTTTTCCATGCCACATTTGTGGTTAGAGGATATTGTTACATGATATTTCATATGCGTTACCTAGATCTAAAAAGAAAAATACAGGAGATACGAATAAATGCTATAGAAGGAATTGCAGAGGCAGGATCAGGTCATCCTGGAGCTTCTTTTTCAGCAGCTGAAATAATGGGTGTATTATACTTTAGAAGGTTACATCATGACCCTACAAATCCAAGTTGGGCTGAACGAGATTATTTCATTAATTCAAAAGGACACTCAGCCCCAGGCTATTACGCAACCTTGGCCGTATCCGGATATTTTCCTATCTCTGAAATGAAAAGTTTAAGAAAATTTGGGTCAAGATTACAAGGTCATCCTGTGCGATATTCCAAACTTTTAGAACATCACTCAGTGCCAGGGATAGAATATTCCGCCGGGTCTGAAGGAATCGGCCTTTCTGTTTCAATTGGAATAGCATTAGCAAATATTCTTGACAACAAAAAAAATAGTGTGTATGTTTTATTAGGTGATGGGGAAACTAATGAAGGTCAGGTATGGGAAGCAGCAATGGCTGCTCCAAAGTATAAATTAGATAATCTTGTAGCGGTTTTAGACAGAAACAAAATTCAACAGGATGGATTCACAGAAGATGTAATGCCACTAGATCCTGTGCGTGATAAATGGCTCGCCTTTAACTGGAATGTAATAGAAATAAATGGCCATAAAGTAGAACAAATAATTGATGCGCTAAATAAAGCGAGTGCAATAAAAGATAAACCTACTATTATAATTGCAAATACCGTAAAAGGCAAAGGAATTAAACATATGGCTAATAATCCTCAATGGCATGGCAAAGCACCTCAAAATAAACAGATTCCGTTATTGATTGAGGAATTAAAAGGTGATTATATGATAGCACCATCAATAATAGCTGGAGAAAAGGAAAATTATGAGGAAAAAATTAAGAAAGCGGAAAGAGGTGGTGCGGATTTAATTCATTTAGATGTAATGGATGGAAAATTTGTTCCTAATACTACTTTTTTAGCTGATACTATAAAGAAGCTAAGACCTACAACTAGTATACCTTTTGATGCACATCTAATGATAGAAAAACCATATGACTATATTGAAGACTATATAAATGCAGGTTGCGATATTATTACTGTACATGCTGAAACTTGTGACAATAATTCCTTTTGTCATATTAAAGATAAAGTAATGTCAGCAGGAATAAGTTTGGGTATCGCAATTAACCCCGAAACACAATTTCCAAATTGGGCCCTTTCATATTTGAACGATATTGATATCATAATAGTCATGTCTGTCCATCCTGGTTTTTCCGGACAAAAATTTATTCCAGATATAACAGCTAAAATTAGCGCCTTGAATATGTCATTAAAAATAAAAGGTTATAAGGGATATATAGAAGCAGACGGAGGTATAGACGCCTCTACTGTTCAAAGAGTTTATGATGCTGGCGCAACGATTATGGTAGCAGGTAGTGCTGTTTTCTCAAATTCAGATATAAATACTGCTATTTTACAACTGAAACATAAAACTAATGTAACTATAGAAAGAAATTTGTTAAGGAAAGCTGATGAATACGGTATAAGAAAAGATTGGATTATTGCTCGTAAACATATCTTAATACCTCTCGCCAGTGAGTTAGGAATAGAAGATGAAATTAATCAATTGTAATGAATTAAAAAAAGGCGATATGCGATCTGCCTACGGTAATGCACTTATTGAATTAGGTGAAACGAATAAGGACATTGTATGTATTGGCGCTGATACCACAGATTCATTAAAAACAAAAAAATTTGGAGATAAATTTCCAGACAGATTTTTTAATATAGGAATAGCGGAAGCGAATCTTGTTTCTATAGCCGCAGGTTTTGCAATCGCAGGTAAGATCGCGTTTGCGAGTACTTATGCTGCTTTTTTACCAGGAAGATGTTTAGATCAAATTCGCAATGCAATATGTTATCCTAATCTGGATGTAAAGTTGGTTGTTTCTCACGCTGGTTTAACTGTGGGACCTGATGGTGCTTCACATCAACAAATTGAAGATATATCTACTATGAGAACAATCCCTAATATGAAAGTCGTCGCCCCATGTGATTCTGTTTCTACCTTTAACATAATTAAAAATATTGTAGACATTTCAGGTCCATTTTATGTCAGGCTTGCTAGGCCTTCATCAGAAATCCTTTATGATCATAATGACAGTGAATTCAAAATAGGCAGAGGAAATATTTTACATGATGGTTCAGATATTACTATAGTCGGATGTGGGTTGATGGTCTATAAAGCTCTTAAAGCTGCTAAAATTTTAAAAGAAAAATTCAATATATCTTGTAGAATAATCGATTCATATTCTATAAAACCATTAGATTCTGACCTGATTTCAAAAGCTGGTCGTGAAACAGGTGCGATTATTACTATTGAAGAGCATAATATAATAGGTGGCTTGGGTAGTGCAGTAGCGGAGGTATGTTCAGAGTCTTATCCATGTTATATCAAAAGACTTGGAGTTAACGATACCTTTGGAGAATCAGCAAGGGACTCGGAATTGGATTTGTTACTTGAATGTTATGGACTGACCGAAAAAGAAATAGAACGGAGTGTCTTATCTATCTTTGAAAGATTAAAAAAATGAAGATATTTTTAGATACCGCTAATATCAAGGCTATTCGTCATTATTCTGAAATGGGAATGGTTGATGGAATAACAACTAATCCAACTCTTCTTTCAAAAGAAAATGAAGACCCGGAAAAAATAATGAAAGAAATAGTAAATATTGTACAAGGTCCAGTTAGTTTGGAAGTTATCTCTACAGAAACTGATCAAATAATTGAAGAGGCATATATTCTTAAACGATATGGCTCAAATGTTGTAATTAAAGTTCCAATGATACCGGACGGATTAAAAGCAGTTAAAAAATTAAAGGATGAAGATATTGATACAAATGTTACTCTTGTATTCTCTGCTAGTCAAGCACTATTAGCGGCTAAAGCTGGTGCATCATATGTCAGTCCCTTTATTGGAAGACTAGATGATATATCTAATGATGGTATGAATTTGATCAGAGATATTCATCAAATTTTTAAAAATTATGATTATAATACCAAAATTCTTGTAGCCAGTATACGTCATCCTATTCATGTTATTGAGTCTGCCAAAGCTGGAGCTGATGTGGTAACTTTGCCTCCAGACATTCTGGGAAAAATGTTTTTACATCCTCTTACCGATAAAGGATTAAAAACATTCATTTCTGACTGGGAAAATCTTAAAAGAACAAATCCTTCAATTAAGATTTTATAAATACAATAAGTTTGCCTTTATCATTCCATTAAACTTTGAGGAGATTGATGACCTTTTTTGGTATGTCTTCTACTCGACTAGCTAATGTTTTATTATAATTAAGATATTTTAAATTGTGACCTATATTTATAAGGTCATTTAGGTCTTTTCCTAAACCAAGGGCTGCCATATGAATAGAAAAATTTCGATAAGTTAAAACCATCTCTTTAACTGCATCATAATTTGAAGGCTCTCCATCAGTTAAAGTTATCATTATTTCTGGTTTAAATGATTTGATAAAAGGCAAGAGAATAGTGTATATTTCAGCTAATGGTGTACCACCGCTTGCTCTTATCTGGGCTAATCTTCTGGCATTCAATGCTGACCAAGGGATTTTTGGAGCTTTAATTAACCAGCATTTTACTTTTTTTGCTTCCGTGCTAAATGCATAAACTGCGAAATCTATTCCCAAGTAGCTGAGTGCTTCACATAGTGCCAGAGTTGTCTGTTTATATTTTAATTCAATTTCTTCTATACTGCTGGAATGATCAAGTAGAATGACTACTTTTGTTCTAATTGAAATTTTAAAGTCGTTAAGAAAAGGTTTATGTTGAGAATCAATATAAGCTTCAGCATCAAACTCATCACCCTCTTCCTGATGAACTTCTATCCAACCAGACTTCCAATCTCTAAACACCGATTTAATTTTTTGAATTAGTTCTAAATCATATATTTCTGACTCATTAATATCGAGTTTATTAGGAACACTAATATCGAAGTTTTCTAAGCTATCGTATCCTTTTGTTTCTGATTTCTTACTTTGTTTTAATAATATGTCATATTCTTTTATGACGTCTTTTCCTTCAATAATTTCTTTTATAGTTAGATCATATTCTTCAGTGGGAAGTTTTGATTTGATTATCTTTTCTAGCTGTTTAAATAACTCTGATTTATTCATTCCCATACCTATATTTGATCGAGGAGTAGTCAAAGGAATTGATAATAGCGGGTCAATTTGTAATATTTTTATAACATGTCTTACTTGGTCATAAATCCAATTTGTTCCTAGTCTGTGATCAATTGCTTCTTTAATGCACTCATTAGCAAACTCGGTTGCTTGCTTCACCTTGTCAAATTCGCTTCCAAAAAGTTCGCCCTTGATGTAACCAGTAAGAAAATACTGTGAAAATGCTTCAATTATTTTATGTCTTCCATATATAGTATTTAGTAAAGGTTTTGATACCCATGACATACCTTCATAAAAAATTATTTCATTTGTCATACCTTGCCACATATCTAAGCCTAGTATTTCTACTCTTTTTGTTTCTATATTGTTAAGAATGAATCCATAAGCATGATCTTGGCGAGATACTTTTACTTTTGAAGTATATTTTATTCTCATTGATTCGTACCATAAAGCAACTCTCCATTGTCTGTATCTTTGAAATTCTTCACCATGATAATAATTTAAAGTTGGTATACTAATCTGCTGTTTTTCAATATCCGTTTGAGGAGCTTGATCTCGAGAGAGAATAACAATGACCTTAGGATTGTTAGACCACCTACGAGCAAGAAAACTTGCGATGTCAAGAAGGATATCATTTCGTAAAAATTTTTTACTATTTTCAAATGTCACATTTATCAACCAAAAATTGAAATTATCATATCCATAACTTTTCTATATTCTACTTCTCCCCATTGGTTATATGCATTAGCGAAAACTATTTCAGCTGCAAGTTTGGGATCTGTGCCAATATTTATTAATTTAGTATATGCTATTGTCTCTCTTAGGCTTGGTCCATAAAAGAGTTCTTCAACACCAGCAGCTTCTCTTAATGCCCTGGCTAATCTGATAGCACGTTGTATATTAATTAAATTATCATTATTTATCGTAGTATGTTGTTTTATAATTTCTAGTTCTATTTCCTCTGGCGGATAATCTAAATTTAGCCTTATTGGAAATCTACTTAATAGTTGAGGTGGTAATTCTTTGGTCCCGATATGTGACAAAGGATTAATTGTTGCTACTACGAACCATTCTTCATTGGCTTTTATAATCTGACCCTCTGCTTCTTTCAATATTATTTGCCTCCTATCATCCAACGCTTCGTCTAATCTTAAAAGCATATCAGGTTCTGCAGCATTTACTTCATCTAAATAAAGGATACCTCCTTCTTTCATTGATTTTAACAAGATTCCATCTACAAAATTGATTTCCCCATTTTCTATAGTTTTAGTTCCTACTAAATGAGATTCTCGTGTTCTAAGACTAAAATTAACAGAGAAAATATTTTTTCCTAGTTCTGATGCAAATTTTCTTACTAGAGACGTTTTTCCTGTACCTTTAGGACCTATTATAAGTGCAAAAAGTTTAATTTGATTGGCCTTCTTTAGTATATCGATAGATTCATTCCAATCCAGGTAATTAATGGTCTCTATTACGTTACTCATTAATAACAATACAAATTTGCTTTAATTTATAAATTAACATACCGATTAGAAATATTATGCATTTGAATATATCATTTGTTTTTTATTATATAAATAATCAGTCAATAGCATCTTATCTATTGAATCTGGACTAATATAATAGGATCTTCCGTTTACATATTTCTCCATTTCATTTACATAGCTTAATAGGGAATCCTCTTCACTTATCATTATAGTATCAATATGAATTCCATTTTTATAACATTTTTTTGCCTCAACAATAGTCCGTTCACCAATAAAATGATCAACTTGTCTATATCTATAACACAAATATACTAATTCACCTGAATGAATATCTAAATTCATTTCGTGACTTTTCTTTATTGTATTTATAGTATTTTTGTCGGGGATATAAAAATGAGAATACGGTCTTTGAGATAATATTTTTTGCTGTTCATTCTCATTATCAATAAAACATGCACTAGGATGTCCGTCAGTAATAAGCACTATTCTTTTATTTTCAATGGAATTTTTTTGCAATATTTTTTTTGATAATCGTAGTGCAGCTTGGTAATTTGTATAATGAAGGAAATCAACGCTTGGTTCAAAGGTTTTTAGATATGGTATATCTTGAGGATTGATTTTAGAAGCTAAGGCACCAAATCCCACTAGATTTATGATATCGGAAGGAAAGTATTTTTTATGTAATATATATAATGACCATAATGCCCTTTTGGCAGCTTCTATTCTACTTAAATCTCCATACATTGTAGAATATCTCATGGTAGAACTGAGGTCTATACAATAAACTATTGAAACTCTAACGTCATGAATAGTTTCATATTCTTCAAAATCTTCAATATCAAATTTTATGGGTAGTTCAATTTTGCCATTATTTCTTGCAAGTCTTAAAATAGAATTTAATAATGAATTTGAAACATTAATTAATCTAATATCATCACCAACTTCGTATTTTTTTGTAGACTCTAAAACAATAGATCCATAACCAAAATTTTTGGATTGATGTATCCCAAATTCTCCTTTTTTTAGTTCTTTCATGACATCTTGTAGGATTTTGCTACCAATATTTACAAATCCTTTATTGCTTAACCACTTTTCTGAATCTTTTAGGTAACCTTTTTTCATAAGGGTAGCGATAATGCTTTGATTTGATTTGATGTCATTATAAGACATACCTTTTGGAAATTTATCAGGTTTGCGACGAAATTGGTTTTCTTGATTATATTTTTCCTTTTTTTTTATCATTACATTTTCCTGTAAAGTCTGTTCTAGTTCCTCTAAGGAAAGTGTCCTTTCTTTTAGAATTTCTCGTTCGATTGATTTTAAGAGATCTTCTAATAATTCATGACTTAGATTCTGTTCTCCTTGATCTTCAGTTTTTTCATTTGAAATATTCGATAGATCTTTATTTACAGGAAAATAAACAAATTTTTTTGATTCATTCATCTGTGTATTTCATAATCTCCATTTTCACTTCTATCTAAAATTGGATTATCTGCATACCGTAACCCCTCAAGCACCAATTCTATGATGGATGCTCTATACTCTTTATCATGTTTGTCGGAGAAAGATAGTCCAGAAGTATCAATTTTATTATATCCAAGGTTTTTTGTAAATATATCTTTCTCATTTTCAATAAATTCTAAGATTTTATTTATTATTTTTAACAAGGTTGGGAACTTTTTCAATTGATGTTCGTAATTATCATCATCATCTGAAGTAGTTCGCTCACTTCCAAGTAATTTCTGTGATACTGTAAATTTTTTATTCATATCGAATTCCCTTTTTATTAAACCAACTTCATTTCTATCAATATATTGAATGTACTCTCTCGATATTTTTTTTATTGATTCTATAATTAACTTATTAAGAACATCTATTCTATTCTGATTATTATCATCTAGTTCAGATAATTCAAATTTGGATGTTTGTTCTATGCTATATATATCGGAAAATCTTGGTACTGCCTTAATATTATTAATTAAAGACCTAGCTCGTTCAGCTTCGCTTACTATTACTTCAATTGAATGAACTGACATTCTAACACTTACTCCTTTATCTTGGTTAATATCTGAATTAATCCTCGCTAATTGGGTAATAGTAATAATGGTTTTTAGTATAAAAATAGGTATAATAATATTTTTTGGATTACTCGGTTTTATTTCTTGTATTGCTATAAGCATTTCATCATTGATTTTTGTAGGATAATGTGTTTGAATATGACTCCTGAGCCTGTCAAATAAAGGTTCTATTATTTTTCCAGAATGAGTATAGTCGATAGGATTAGAAGTGGCTATTATTTTAATATCAGGTTCAAAATATACAGGATAAGATCCCGTTGTAAATTTGCCTTCCTGTAGTACACTTAATAAGGAAACTTGTTTTCTCGGATCTAATACAGGTAGCTCATCGATACACAAAATTCCGTGTCTGGCTTGCAATAGCTGTCCTGGCGAATAAGATTCTAAATTATATAGTTCAACCCCTTTTTTTGCTATTTTTATGGCATCGATTTGTCCTACTAAATCCTTAACGGAAATATCAGGAGTGGCCAAAAGATATCTGTACCTTTCCGATCCGCTAATCCAATCTATTTTAGTATCTAATCCGTTATTTCTAATATTATCTTCTGTTTCCTTTGAAATATTAAACCTTGGAGAATAATGTAGAATTTCTTTATCTTTTAATAAGGAAATCATTTCACTAGAAGCAAGAGTTGTAGGAATATCATTGGTTAATGATTCTCTAACAATAGGTATTGGTGATAAGAGATTTTCAGAGATGGCCTCTGATAGTTTTGTTTTTGCTTGACCTATTTGTCCTATTAATAAAAGATCGTGACCAGCAAGGATTCCTCTATTTATAGACGGTATTACATCATCGTCATATCCAATGATTCCCTTATATGGATTATCACCTTTTTTAAGAAATCTTATTAGATTTCCTCTAATTTGGCCGTCAACCTTTACATGTTTATAATTTATTTCTAAGAGGTTTGCTAATGTTTTGATCTCTTTATAATTTTCTGGAACCCCTGGAAGTATTTCTTTATATGTTGGAGGAGATTGATACGAATCTCGCACCATCTTCTCAACGTCATTAAAATTCAATAGATTTTTTGCTGAATAATACAAAATTTAAACATTGTTAAAAAAATCTTTAGATACTAAATGACTGGAATACTATCTTTTTGTATAAAATCACAAAATTTTTTTTATTTCAGTTTCTTGATAAATTCTAATTAAGTTTAATTAAGATTAATTTCCTCTAACTTCTAGTATGATTTTTATTTAGGTCTCTTCACTAGTTTTAAGAGTGTCGACAGCAGATTATAAACATATTGTTAGAATAATGGGAAAAGATGTGGAAGGAGATAAAAAAATAATCGTCGCATTGAGTAAAGTTAAGGGCGTTGGTTATAATTTTGCCCAAGTATTACTTCAAAAATTAAATATTAATCCCTATATTAGAGTTGGTCTTATAACTGATAAAGAATTACATGATATTGAGGATGCTCTTAAAGATCCTAATAAAATTGGTATTCCCTATTTCTATTTTAATAGAAGAAAAGATATGGATACGGGTTCTAACATTCATTTACTTACATCAGATTTGGATTTTATTGTTTCAAATGATATAGATAGAGAAAAAAGTATTATGAGCTGGAGAGGCTATAGACATATGTTCGGATTACGAGTTAGAGGTCAACGTACCCGTACAACAGGTAGAAGGGCTAGTGCTGTAGGGGTACGCAAATCTGCTTTGGCTGCTTCCAAAGAACAAAAAAGCGGTGGTAAGTAATGGGCGACCCTAAAAAATCAAGAAAAACTTATCGCAGACCTCGTCAGATATGGACCACTGATCAGTTAAATTCAGAGCTCTTCCTTATAGGATCATACGGTCTTAGAAGCAAGAGTGAATTATGGAAATCACAAACAAAGGTTGCAAATATAAGAAATCAGGCCCGTGAATTATTAGCTTTAACAGTAGAATTGCGTCAAGTACAAGAAACTAAGCTTCTAAACTATCTCCATAAACGTGGATTAGTAAAAGAATCAGCATCATTAGACGATGTTCTTAATTTAAAATTAGAAGATATTTTAGAAAGACGCTTGCAAACTATAGTTATGAAAAAAGGAGCTACTGCTAAATCTCCGCAACAATCTAGACAGTTAGTAGTACATGGACATGTCTCTATTGGAGATAGAGTTATTAATATCCCTGGCTACTTGGTTAAGAAAGATGAAGAATCTCATATTGCTTTAAGCGATGAATTTATAACCAATATGGAAAAACCTCTAACTGGTCAGGAAACAATATCAACATGATCTATTTTCCCATCTGAATTCATATCAAACCCTTGAACAACTAGTGCCAATTCATCTTCATTTTTATACTTGTCAAATATCTTATTCCCATAGTTGGTTAATGCAATTACGGCTGCTTTGGTTCCTATAGTCCTAACACCTGCAAGAACTAGGATTTTTTTATCTTTATTATAAGGATTATTTATTTTAGCAATTAATCCATGATTATCCATGTTGTATATTCTTCCTGATTTATCAGTTAATCCTGACCAGTAGTTAGTTTCATTAAATCGAATTGGAAGGTATTTATTAAATTCAGAGGTAACAATGTTTGTTCCTGGACCACCTATCAATATTAAATTAATATTATCAATGTCTTTTTCGGCTTTTGCATCTACATCTAATTTAACTATGAACCCAGACGATAAATCGCATAATGTTCCTAAATAAAAACCTAAATGCACTGCATAATGTCCGTCCCTCGATGACGATTTGTACGGACCATGAGGATCAGGAGCTCCTACAACTATTAATCCTCCAAAAGAATTGTCTGAGTAAAATTCTTTCAAAATTGAAGGAATATTCTTGTTATTTTTTTTTTGAGAGTAGTTCGAAACTTCTAATTCTCTTGCATTTCCTTCAAGTTCTAAGCCAAATGAGGTACTTGTAGTAGAGTACAGTCTGGCTGTACCTCCTCTTATTAGACTTGTTCCTACTTGTTCTATTGCTCCAATTTGGAGTAATTTTCTGATATAATAATACACCGTTTGCTCAAAAAGTTTTAATTCCTTTGCAATTTGTGCTGGATACATTGTTTTGTGAGATAATAATTCTATTATTTTCCAGGCAATATTATTTGATAAAATTCTAACGTCCGCAACATCGTCAAACAATAGAATTTTTTTGCTTAATGTATTTCCATTATGATCATAAATGATAGTTTTATTTTTCATAATATTCAATGTTTTAATCTCTATAAAAAAGTTAATAGTGGTACAATGATAATCAAAATCGTTTTTTTTATTTCTTTATAAATCCAAATTTTATATTATGAATATCTTTATAGTGGTA
>DATFCH010000483.1:0-4359 GCA_035253345.1 Nitrososphaeraceae archaeon | reverse complement strand
TCGAGGATAAATAGAGAATTAATTTCAGAAATTTTTTGATAATTCTAAAACTACATGAAAGAATTAACATTTAACAATTTAAGACTAATTTTTAAAAGCCATATCCTATCGAAGAAGAGACAGAGATTGTGGGATATACCTATGATGTAGTAGACCATGACATGATTGGATAGAGAGTATGGTAAAGTACCTGAAATATACAATATTTAAGGTTAAACCTATAATCCAAAATCTACCAACCATAAAACTGATAAAATAGATTAAAAATATTACGAAAACCATAACCCTCTAAGTATGGACTATTATCATAACAATAGAGGATGTTATGGTTAGATTTTTTAGTTGGTATTCTTTGTAAAATATACTGTTATAGTATTTGTAGAACAAAGTGAATGAATAAAAACCCATAGCCGTCTAGAGGGTGATCAAGCCTCTAGAGGACAATGGTTGTGCTTTTGTGAAATAGCCTGTCTTGAGAGTGGATACTCAGTGAAACTGTAAACTAATGTAGAAAATATAATATATAAAATTTGGAGAACGAAGTTAACAATAATAGGCCATAGCCTTTGATTAGTACTAAGGGACTGTGGAGAAGGCTATGACCTTGAAGGTAACATCGCTTTGGCTGACCTCTCACACCTTGATAATTGACCACGAATTAGGAATGAAAGACATCAACATTAAAACTAGATTTTATATATAATTTGATTAACTGTGTTAGTTAACAAGGTATAGTATTAGTTAGAAGAAATCATAACCTTCTTTGGAAGCCACCCAACCCTTAGAATGTCATGGTATGATGAGAATTTTGGGATGCTTATGACTTCATATGCAATAAATCATAAAATCGTAGCAGAGATTCATCTAGAATTCGAAGAAGAATTTTAGGTTTCAAAAGAAGTTTCAACAGATGTATTCATGAAATATTCCATTTCTTTAATATCTTAATTATATACTAATGTTATTGAATCCTAATCAATGTAATTCCTAATACAAGTTAAAAAATAGAATTTTTTTTATTACTTTTTTAATTTCTAACTAATGGTCATATTAATATTATCAATAATCCATTATCTTTATCTTCTTTTTGTTTTTGATTATTATTACTAGATAATAGTGAATGGACTGTAGTTCTAAGTTCATTTAACCAAAGTGGTTTGTATATAATAATATTTTCAATAGATGGATTATTTATTTTTAAATTCTTTAGGTATTATTTATTAGCAGCAGTAATGAATCTATATGGTAGAGTAGGATCAATATTTTGCAATTTTTGAAATAACTCTATACCGTTCATTTTTGGCATTTTTAAATCAAGAAGAACTAAGTCATATGCATCTTTTTTAAAAGAGGAAAGAGCATCAATTGGATCAGTAAAAGCATCAACTTTGTAACCATCATATTTTAAAAATGTCTCATATAGATTAGTAAGATCTCTCATCATCTAGTATCAAGATTTTTTTCCTATTAATAGACATTTTAATATCATTTAGAATATTCTTCTTTATAAAGGTTAAATAAATATATTTGTTAGTTAATTATACATCTAATTTCAAATTAAGAATATTATATAGGATGAGTAAAATAATAAATGATGTAAAATAATTTTCATAAGTAATAAATATCCTTAATCTAACTATATATGATAAATATCTTTTTATTATGATTTTCGAATTCTTTTAGTAGTTAAAAGTTCGGCTACTATATCATGAACTATTTCTTTTATTTCATTTTGATCCAGTTTATCAGATTCTTCAAATATTGTAGCAAATTTAGAAATAGATTTGTATCTTTTTAAAAGTTCATTTTCCATTTGTGCCATACCAATTACTTTTAAAAGGTCAAGTTGGTTATTTGCACTTTTATATAATTCCTTTCTTATCTGGATATTTCGTGATATGTTCTGTGCAGATGACAGAATCCCAATAAATAAGAGATATGATCCGATTGGCATAAATGCTGTAGTGATTAAACCAAATGGAGGATAAACAGAATATTGTAATGTTGCAATATCTAAAGATCCAAAGATAATTACCATGCCTATAGCAGAAAATAAAACTGATTGCTTAACTTTTTTTGCAACTAAATTAGAAGCAAGTAAGAAAAATATACTAAAAAATAATGCACCTATTTGTTTTGTGGCACTAAAAATTAAGATATAGATACTAGCAAACGTGATTGGATAATCTAGAATTAGTGAAAAGAATATGCTTCCAAAATACCCTTCAAAAGGAAATAGATAATAAATTAAAGGTATAGATATTAATATATAATATTTTATTTTACCAATCTTATTTCTATAGTGACTTAAAAGTATAGCCGTTGCTATCCACATAAAAGAAAATGACAATATGGAAAGTATATCATGCATAAAAGCAATTTGTTGATGAAAAAAAGAACCACCAAAATTTGTTACAAAAGATGTAATATGATATGGTTGTATGGTCTGCTTGATCGAATTAGAAAAATAAGAATCTAAGTAAATAAGAGATATGACTAAGTTAACGATCAGAAGTGAAAATGATATGGTAAATAGCATGATTATGTAATTTCTTCTTGATTTGAACCATCCTATAAAAAGAAAAACTAAGAAAATTAAGAAAACGAATGTGGATATATACGCAAGATAAGTTTCAGCACGAACAAAGAGTATATTGTATTTGCTTGAAATGATGATTTGTAGATTTATTATAGATATGATGGATAATGTTATAGTTTGAGTGAAGATAAAAAATCTACGAAGATACTTAATATTTATTGGCAATGTATAAGCAGATTCAGAAGTCTTTCCAGTCATATACACAAATAAAATAGAAATTATAGAGAATACAACAGAAAAAGAAATAAAGATTTGAACATTCCACGAAGTTTGAAATTGCTGACCAGTATAGGAAGCAAATTTAACAATTGTTGAATCAAGAACCACCATTACTGTAAAAGTCAAAATGAGAATGAGTGAAGCCTTTTTTGTCAATCCAGAGGAGAAAAGAGAAGTAAGGTTTCTCATAATGACTATATCAGATTAGGAAACATAGAGTAATTTAGATTATAAGTTTTTAGAAAAATTTCTCTAACATGATATTGTGATATGGACATTTTTAATTATAGCAATTTTATCGAAAAGGTTAAGAATTTGTCTTCCTGGTATTTGTAATGTGAGTATCATTTCTTTAGTAGTTAGCATAAAGAATTTGAATTTTTTGATTTATATTTTTACAGTCTTATTTGGATTTTCACTCTTAAATTTTGAATCTGATAATGTATTCGGTGTAGAATTATTTTTAAAAGATGAGAAACCATTTGGAATTTCTTATGATGAATGGATTTCAAAGTATTGGAACTGGTGGGTTGGCAAATCTATAGAAGAAGCAACTCCAGTTCAAGGAGGATGTATAATTGACAAATCAGATTCTATTGTTATGCTAATGGAAACAACTGTAGGAGGAACTCAGAATCAGGAGTGTGAAATATCTTCTAACCAAGGTATCTTAATACCGTTATGGATTGCTTGGTGTGATAGTGGAACTGATAAAGAATATCCTATAGCAGAATTGTCAAAATGTGCCAGAGAAAAATATAACTTGGGAAATATAAAATCTGAAGTTAAAATTGATGGACAGCCTTTGGCTAAATTCGATGTAAGAATGTCGATGATGGAAGAAAAATTAGATTACAAAATCAATTCTTTGACCAATGTTAGTGAGATGTATGTAAAAGCATTTAATCTTACTGCACCAGCAGATACCCATAAGGCATTTACTCTACCTGGAACTTTCCATGCTGGTGCACATGGATGGTTTGTTTTTCTAAAACCATTGCCTCCTGGAGACCATACTGTATTTTATAATGTAAGAGTAACTCCAACTGGTGCGCTAACGTCTCCATGAACAACAGCGAATTTTGCTGATATAACATATCTATTCCATGTGAAATAATTAATTACTTATAAGAAGGATGATAAGAATAAAGTTTTTTTCTCATGTATTAAATAAAAATTTATTATAAATTAATTTGTGTAAATATGTAACCATAATGTCCTATAACATGGCAATCCTAATCATATAATAAAATTTATTTATTCATTAAACAACAGTTCATAATTTCTTGTTGTTATATTATATTTTTATTTAGTTATTAAAAATTTTATTTATGATCAAAGAAAATTTAATTATAATTTGATAATCAACAATAATAATATAATTAGTTGAGGCTGGGTCTTAATTATTCCATTTTCATAACGAATAAAGCTAGTCTATTGATGTATGATGTTTTGGTGAAAGACCATACAAACCAACAAACTAGCACAGAAAAGATCCACATCCATTCTAATTAGTATTTTGTATTTGATTGGTTTGATTC
>DATFCH010000482.1:0-10905 GCA_035253345.1 Nitrososphaeraceae archaeon | reverse complement strand
AAATTCTTTAGCTATTTCCTCTCTAGTGTGTCCCCTTAACCAATGTATTATTATAGCCTCTTCCTCATAAGAGGGGATATAATCATCATAATTATTGTTTTTATTATAATTTATCATAGATCGTATATTATATCAGCCTTTAAAAAGAGCAAATAAAAAAACATAAATAATAGTGTCAATCCGTCAATATTTTTAGGTTCCTGGTCATTCTCGTCATTCTTTTGGTCATTTCATTTATGCGAGAATATAGGCGGTCCATATACTCTCCTCTTCATAAATTTTTTTATGGAAGTAAAAAATGCTTTATTATCTTAAAGAAAAATCATCATAAATACCTATAAGGAAATTTATAATATAAAATAATTATGTAATATTAATCTCGAAAATAGAATTTCAAAGAGAAATTCGATACAAAAATAGATATGTGAAGGAAAAGGAAATGATGAAAGTAAAATCAAACAAGAAAGGAAGAAAATATCTTTAAAAGAATCTTATAGTGGAAGAGGAAGACAATAAAGAATTGAGGTAAAAGAGGAGGACGAAACAATCGGAACACGAGGTATTATATATATTAAAACGGATCCATATATAATCTGAAGCTTAATACATCATTGTCCACGTTAATGCTTGAATTTGCTCTGGTTTTTATTTGTGTTTACAATACTATATTTATAATAAAGCATAACCTTTAGACCTGCCTCAAATTTATGTGCACTAAACTTTTTTTGATAGAATGTCTTTCCCAAATACTTTTTTGATCGCAGAAATTACTATTTCAGCTATCCATCTTCTACCGGCATCTTTCAAATTCTTCCATCTATCATATACTAATTTTGTGAGAAGTTGAACCTCATCTCTTCTTAATGGACAACCTTTTGATTTAACGGATTCATTTTTTCTAATCTTTGTTGCCGATTCTGAATTAATCTTATTGTCAAGTATGTTAAATTGTTTCTCTGATACCATGTGCTTTTTCTCCGTACACTTCGTCTATACCATATTTACTTGCTGCTTCTTTTACCAGATCCAAATTTTTTTTGTGCCATATACTTCTCCTTTGGTTATCCTAAATATTTTATTTTCTTTGATTTTTCCTCTACAGATACATGAAGTAGAATTCATCTCAGTATATGTTTAAAGTCTATTTCTTCATTACTTACATAGTCCAATAATCCACTTATTATACTCTGCACTGTACGATGTCGTATATTGAAACCAATCTTAGGGAATGCTAAAAACTGTATACAATTATCAAAATACTAGAATGGTGCTCAAACTTTGCCTTTATTCATACTCTTAATGTCTTGTTTGGATGTCTATTAGAACACGTCCACGTTATAACAAAAATTTATTTTAATCATGTCATAATTTGTCTGCTGGCATGTGTTAGAAGAATAGGAAGAAAATGATATAAATTAAGTTACAAACTAAAGAGCCAAACGATATAATAACTAGTATGAAAAATCATTATTATATAATTTTGTTTTAAATTGTACTTAATATTGCAGTATCTAAATATTTCTCCTCAATTCTCATAACAAGTATCCATTAATTTATTCATCCTTTATTTCATTTAATGATACAAATATCAGAGTTTTTTTCGACAATTAGTCCATTTAACAACTTAATGGTTAAAACCCTATATTAAATTAAATGCAGTAACAAAAATTAAAACTTTTTTAATATTATAAAATACTTATAACACGAATTATCTCATTTTTTTTTACATTTATAAGATACTTTTACGCCTTATTATATATTCCAGAGAATGGTTTCTTAACATGCCACAAGTTCATTCATTTATAGGTTCATTTTCCCTTTGATAAGAAAAATTTTAAAAGATATATCTCCTTGATGAACGATCTCAAACTGAATTAAATGAATCTGAACCTTAATAGTAATAATAAAAACAATCATATAAGAGGGATATAATAAGCATATGTCGGTCTGTTTATCATATAGGGGAATAATTTCATGCAGGGTAAGAAATACCCGTCATTCTCCTCGGTTATTTAATAAGTAGGATAAAGTTAGTATTTTAATACTTAAACGTTCATAAACAAGTATTTCTCTAATAAAATAAATGAAAGGTTAAAATTCTTCTTTATTCTTGTTATCAATAATGTAATTTTCTATCCCATATAGGTAAAATTGTTAAACCGTGTTTTCTAAAAAATAAATCTAAAAGAATGTATTCTTCAAGAAAACAATATCTAACTTAAATTCGAAAAACATAAAAGCCAAAATAAAAGAATGAAACAAATCAAATGACAGTACTCAAATGTTTTTTTTGTAATTTTAGATTTGATTCTAACAATGTTAGAATAATAAAAAGAGAAGTCCATCTTACAAAAGATTGGGAAAAATTACTTATTCCATGTCCATCATGTCAAAAACCATATGAAATACAATTTTTGAGACAGATAAATGATGATGTTTCCTTAATCGATGATAAAGAAAAATTGGAATCATTGACTCAACACAAAAATGAAAATAATGAAATTAATCAAAATCTAGATCCTGAATTGGGATGCATGTTATGTTGGGATAAACATGGCAATCTTCCGAATATTGAATGTTATTGCTCATGTCATTCTATGAAATTACAAGCTTCTAAATCTACTTGATATTATTATTTCTATCCTCATGTACATTCTGTTAAGAGATTATAAATGATCTCATTAATATTTGGATAGAAGATTGTAATATATTGAATTAATATATAAAGCACTAGTAAAAGCCCTTTTTGACAATAACTGTTGTAACATAGGATAGTAAGAAACTAAAATTAAAGGAGATAAATTATTTAGCAGGACTATAGACCCAACGGACTGGTTCTCCATTTCAGTCCAAGTCCAAAAAATCATAATGTCATAGTCTTTCTATCTATGTTAGCGTCTAGAGGGCTATCATAATTAAATTTGTTAATTAACAAAGTTAAATAAATTATATATAATTTCTAATGTATATTTTAATTAAAAGGGAATAAAATGAAACATTGTAAATATTGCGATAAAGAATTAAAAGAAAAAGAAAATGACAAGCGATTATACTTTTGTAGTGATGAATGTTTAAATCAATATCTCGATGACTAATTGTAAAAAGTGAAGTCACAAAAGGAAAAAAATCATTATTCTAAAAAAGTAATTGTTGTAGAAAGTTTAATAATAAAAACAAAAATTTTAGATAAACTTTTCTAAATGGGTTCTATATTTTTAATCATTAAATAATAACAATAAATTTAACATCTATTACAATAAGATACTCAAATTATCTACATATATTTATATTCTTTCATCTACTTTAATGGAAATATTTTCAAATTCAATATATTATGTTTACAGTAATAAATCATATGAACAACCAAAAATTGGAATCTTCTAATTCTCTGAAATATCACAGGAAAGACCGCAATTAATTGAGGTTAAAGACTCCAATTATTCGATTAGAAAAAAAAATTGTAGGAGTTGAAGTGATAGAGAATTATGATAACAATAATAATTAAAAAGTTAGATAATATAACGAGTCACAAAATTTTTTTTATATTTTGAAATCACAATATTATAACAAAATTCAAACTTGCTCTTATATAGTCTTCTACCAAATTGATATTATTGAGTCGATTAATTGATTGTTAAATCATTTTCCAAGTGGAAGGCTATGAAAATTCTTATTACAGTATTATGAAAGATTAAGGTATAAAGTCACTATAATGATTATATAATAATGAATATTTTATTGTTAATCTTTTGATTAACATTGTTAATCAATTTTTATATAATATTCCTTGTTAATTTTAATAGTCGTCGTAAATCTCTATCTCTCTGTCAAGTGTTGAATGAAAATATATACTTAGTCATGTCCCCTCCTCCTTACCGAGTGAGTCCAATGATTCCATTGTTTGGGATATGACCTTTATGGTTAAATCTTTATTTCTCATTAGTAAAGTTAGTGATAACAGTATATACAGATACATCTATTAACTCAACAAAAAAAATAGAATAAAAAATACATACGAACCACAGTAGTATATATATAGCCTTAAAGATTTGTTCCCTATTTCACTCATTGATATAGAAAGGCTAATTTCTATTAAAATGAAATAAAATAATAAATTATTCACCTTTGGATATTAGATAATATTTTATTGTAATCAATTAGGAAGATAGAGATCATGAGCCATGGTTCTCTAATCTGATCCATTCTATCAATCCCTAGCGATGAGGACTATTGCTTTTCTCATTAAATTCTTTCTACAATTATTATATAGTATATCTAGGGTTGTATAACAACGAAGATCAATAGTCGAAATTGATTAGGATTTGTCATGTTTCATACGAGCACAATGCCAGCCTTCTACTCCAAAAAAATCTTTCTCAATTCGATATTCAATTCAATAGAAGGCTATGGTTTTAATCATTCCTACCTATTTTGTTTGTTAACTAACAAAGTTAATCAAATTATAAGTAATCAACTCATTATCCTTACGCAACTTAACTGTAAATCTAATCATATCATATCATCCTCTATTGTTGTGAAAATAGTCCATCCTTAGAAGGCTATGGTTTTTAAAAAAAGGAAAATTAAGTGTAGGTAATGAATTGATATGTTTGATATAGAGGAGTAAATTAAATTTATCAATCCGATTTTTGGAACCCAAGTACAACTACGAGGTTCAAATCTCATATTTGTTGACTATAGCTTTAATAGAATTTATATTGATTAAAACTGTATAAAATCCACAATAATTTTTGTATCTATTTTTTTAATTGTGATATTGGGAATATCAGCAACACCTTTAGTTAATGTTAATGCACAAGGTGAAGGAGGAGCAAATCAAACTATACAACAACAACAAGGAGATCTCCAAAACTCTGCTAATCGAACTATGGAAAAGGCTTTTCAATCTGCCAAGGAAATTGGAGATGTTAGTAAATTTGGCTCTCAAGTAACTTATGAGGTAAAAGATGTAAATGGAAGTATCAGTGATAAATTACAAGATTTAGGAAAATATGTATAAGAAATTAATAGATTATCAATAGGAGTTTATTTGTTAATACGAATATTCTATAAGTTCAACTTCTCATTTTTATATTTATTAAAGATACTTGTTGATAAAAGGTGTTAAAATAAGTAAATTTTAAAACATAAGAACAATCCACATTTGATGATATGGGTTCGAATCCATCTTCCGGCGCTAATTTTGGGGGATTCTAACGATAATCTTTTAGAAATAAATACAAATTGTTATTTTCTATATAAACCAAAATTAGCCTACCTAGTCACCATGATGGGTAGATTCTACTTCCCATTCCTTTAATTCATTTTTTAACTCCTCACTATTTTCACTGTCTTTTATATTTTCACGTTTTTTAATCTTATTATCATTTTCTAATTTTTTCTCATTTGACATACCCTATATTGAATAAAGTATAATAAATTATTTACCAATATGGATAGAAAAAATTAAAATTATTTGTTTTTGTATATCGTTCTAACATTTTATGATAAAACCTATTGAGTCAATATTAGTGTCTTATAGCACCAATAGTGAGCCCACGAATCATTTGTTTTTGAAAGATTAGCATTAATACTAAAATTGGTACTAACGCTATATTTATTCCAGCAGTTAGATATCCCCATTCAATTCTATACAAAGAAACAAATTCGTATAATGCTACTTGAAAAACCATAGAATCTGGTCGATTTGACAACACTATTGGTAGTATAAATTCATTCCATGAAAATCTAAAAGCCAGAACCGCTGCGATAGCAAATCCAGGCATCGATAGAGGAATTGTAATTCTTCTCAATACCCCTAAATTTGAGCATCCATCTATCAGAGCAGCTTCTTCTAACTCCTTAGGGATAGTTTCAAAATAACTTTTAAGTAAAAATATATTCAATGGAATGATTAAGATCTGAAATGTCAACATTAAACCTATAATAGTATTTAATAATCCTATTTGAGAAAACATAATATATAAAGGTATAATGTTGATAAGGATGGGTATCATAAATAATCCCAAAATTACACTAAGCAAAATATTTTTACCTTTGAAATGAAATCTAGCAAATGCATATCCACCTAAAGCACTTACTGCAACACTAATTACAGTGCTTCCTATACTGACTAAGAAACTATTTAAGAGACTTTTGGCTATATGTGGATCTGTAATAACAAATATGTAGTTTTCAAAAGTAGGATTTTTGGGAATAAATTGTGGTGGTATTGATGTTGCTTCTTCATTCGATTTCAGTGATGTAGAAAGAACCCAAATTAGTGGTACCAATGTGATAAAAAGATATGTTACCAGCAATAGGTACACAACAGATCTCTCTGCATAGAACAATTTTGAATATTTAAATAACGGCGAAGATTTTTGTTTCATTTTCTTTCAATTTCCTATATGTTTTTTGTGTTAATCTCCTGTATTATTCTTTATTTCTACCAGTAAATACCTTCAAATATGCAAATGCAACTGCTACATTCATAATAATAAGTAGTATGCCTACCGCAGCGCCTTCTGAAAAATACCCAAATTCAAAGGCTTGTTTATACATATATAAAGACAAGGTTGTAGTAGAAAATAATGGTCCACCATTGGTCATAATCAATTGTAAATCAAAAAAGTTAATTGTCCAAACAGTTACTAATATAAAATTCGTTAGAATAAAAGGTTTTAAAAGGGGAAGAGTTATATGAATAAATCTTCGAAATTTTGTTGCCCCATCAACAATAGCTGCCTCATAAAGTGTGGGGTTTATGGAAAGTAATCCAGCAGTAAGAAATAATATTGTAAATGGAGTACCATACCAGGTATTTGCTATAACAATTATCCATATAGCAGAAGCAGTGTCTGAAAACCATTGAACAGAATCTATTCCTAATTTTTCGATACCATAATTAACAATGCCAAAATTATCATCAAAAAGGAACTTGAATGAGAAACCTGTAATAACTGTGGATACTGTCCAAGGAATAATAAATAATGTTCGGAAAATTCCAGAAGCTCTAATTTGTTGATTTAACAAAAGAGCTATTAATAATCCTATTCCAAACTGAAGAATCACTGTGCCAATTACAAAAACTAGAGTAACTCTTAGTGAATTGAAAAAATTAGGATCTTCAAATATATTATTAAAGTTTTCAAAACCAACAAATTTCCATTCTTTTATTATTGTAAGGATCGATACGTCATGTAATGAGATATATAAGTTCCAAAGTAGTGGAAAGAAAAGAAAAAGTACTAGAATTATTAAAGCAGGTAATAGAAAAAAATAAGGCTCGAACTTTTTCAAGACTAACATGTATTATCGATGATCCGTTAAAAAATATAAAAGTTTTAATTGATTACCATCCTAGAGCCTTTTCTGATTGTTTTGCAGCTTCATCTAATGCCATTTTCGGATCCATGCCATTATAAACTTGTTCTATTGCATTTCTTATATGTTCTGCTATAATAGGATACTCCGGAATATTTGGTCTTGCCTTTCCTAAAGGAATCAATGAAACAAGTTCTTCATAATATGGAATTGTGGATTTTAATTTTTCAGAATATTGGCCTTCTCCTATGCTTTTTTGTGTGGGTAGATATCCTTGTTGTAATAACATGGGAATCAAAACTTTTGGTTCTAATATTATAGTAAGGAGTTCCCATGCCAATTCCTTATTTTGAGAGGTTTCGGGGATACTAAGAATCCAACCCCCCATTAGCGTAGAGGTTTTTGTTGAATTTGATTTACTTGGAGTTGGAAACATTGGAAGCATTCCGACTCTTTCTTCTAGTGTACTCCACTCTGTCTTAGGAAATTGTCCCAAAATCCACGACCCTTCAAGCATGACAGAAAATTTTTTGTCAGCAAATTCTTGCCCCCAAAAGTGGTTAATTTGTGGTTTAATACCAGCATCCACTTGATCTTTCAAGAACTGAAGGGCTTTTACACCTAACTCGTTATTATAGATTGGATACCAGTAATTATTTTTTGTAGGATGTCCATCTCGTTTTT
This sequence comes from Nitrososphaeraceae archaeon, assembly GCA_035253345.1. Taxonomy (GTDB): domain Archaea; phylum Thermoproteota; class Nitrososphaeria; order Nitrososphaerales; family Nitrososphaeraceae; genus TH1177. The sequence continues at coordinate 2,895 of DATFCH010000482.1, read as the reverse complement.
GGAGAATTTCTCCACCTAACATCCAAAGATATGGATACCACATGTCTGGTGAATGATTGGCACCAACCAAATGCATCGATTGGATTCCATCTTTTTCTAAAATTTCATTTATTTTTTTTGATGAGGATATGTAATCATTCCAGGTCTTTAACTGATCAGGATTTACTCCTACCTTATCCAAAAGATCCTTCCAATACCATAATGCTCTTACATCTGTCCATGCCCAAATCCCTTTAACTTCACCGTTATAGATTCCTCCTTCCCAATTTTGAGTATACCAATCAGAAGATTTGTTCCAACTTTTGGTGTTCGCCGTAAGATCTGATAAAAATCCACCTTCTGCGAATTCACCTAACCAAATTTGATCGATTGAAACAAGATCAATTGGAGTTTTTCCTGCCATTGCAGTAAGAATTTGGGTCCTTGTATCTGAATAAGGCAATACTCTATAGTCAATTTTAATTGTTTTATCTGGATGCCTTTCGTTCAGTATCTTAGTTGCATTATCTAAAAGTATATCCCATCTTTCCTTTGGTTCAGCAAATATTGCATGTAGGGTTATTTCTTCTTGTGCGTTAGTAGTTATAAAATTTATTTTAGAAATGTAGAGCAATGATAGCATGACAAGAGATATTAGCATTACAAATTTTATGACTGACATTTTTGATTTCGAGCATAATTCACAACTGCTATTATCGTTACTACTCATTATTTTCTAATAAATGTGATATTTTTTAAAGGTTATCTAAGTCTATCCCATGCTACAATCAATTAAGGATAGTAACTTGTCATTCAAATGAGTTAAATTAGTAGGAATATCCTTGATTTGTAAAAGCTATTAAATATAAGTTTTTTACTAGATTTAATGAGTATTTTCTGTCAAAGATAATAATTAAAGATTTAAGTAAAAGTTATGGAATTGTCAATGCAGTAACTAATTTTTCTGTTGAAATTAATTCTGGAACATTTTTAGTTTTATTAGGACCGTCTGGATGTGGCAAAACTACCATTATAAAGTGTATAGCTGGACTTATTGACCTTATAGATGGACAAATTTATATTGATGATATTCTCATAAATAATCTTCCACCAAAACAAAGGGATGTAGCAATGGTATTTCAAAGTTATGCATTGTATCCACATATGAGCGTTTATGATAATATTGCTTTCCCGTTAAAAATGAGAAAAGTAGCTAAAGATGTTATAAAAAACCAGGTTGAAAGTATGGCTAGTTTATTAGATCTTTGTCAATTTTTAAAACGAAAACCAAAAGAATTGAGTGGTGGACAAATGCAAAGAGTGGCATTAGCAAGAGCCTTAGTTAGAAAACCTAAATTGTTTCTAATGGATGAACCATTAAGCAATTTGGATGCCAAATTACGAACTCAAATGAGAACGGAGATAAAGAAATTACAAAAGAAAATAGGAATTACGACTATCTATATTACACATGACCAAATCGAGGCTATGAGTATGGCAGATCAGATTATTGTTATGGATAGAGGAGTAATTCAACAGTTTGGTTCACCAACTGAGATTTATTATAAACCACAGAATCTTTTTGTTGCAAATTTTATAGGAAGTCCACCTATGAATACGTTATCTTTTAATATAGTAGAAGAAAACCAGATTATTTGTCTAACATCTGCACCAATTGTTATACCGGTTTCAAAGAAATTGTTACCTTTTTTAGAAAATATACCATCTGATATTATTTTGGGTGTACGACCTAAAGACATATTAATTTTAAACGAAAGCCAAAATGACGAACCTGATACAATTTCTTTTACAGGACAACTATTATTTACAGAATTATTAGGCGATGAGGTCATACATGAATTTCAACTAGAAAATAAAAGTTTAATAAAAGTTTCCTCAAATAGAGATGATTTTCACTTTAAAGAGGGTAATATATTCAAATTAGTAATTAATTACAAAAATCTTCATTTCTTCGATATTCAAACAGAAAAAAGATTATTTTAATTTATAGAGATGCCTAAATAAACTAAACTTTTATATTCGATAAATTGTATCAATAAATTTCATATTAATATGGTTTAACTATTTCATATTGTAATGATATTATGTAAAAATTGATGGCTATACTCAAAGTACAGAATCTCTAATCCTTAAAAACTTGTTTGCCCATTAAATTATATGAAAAATCAAAATATTCATTACTGTTTAAAATGTCATTCTATAGTTACCGATCTAGTTTCAGTTAAAGTAGAAAATGATAACATGATAAAATTGGGCAAAAACATGGATGGAAATTGGATTTGTGATGATTGTATACTAAAAAAAAATGGTATACGTTCGGAGTCGATTGATTATTCGGTAGAAGAAACTCCTCAGTCTTTTGAACTTGCATCCAAAAAAGATGTTTCCCCTAACACTCCTCCTGCATAAACAGAAATTTTATTTCATTACCTTTTAATAGTAACTTTTCTGATTTATCAAATAAAGAAAATATCATTTCTTACCAATTAATAAACCTCACAAAAAATTTATTTGAAATCAATCTTTTTATACACCATAAACCATTAGTAATTTCTTTTTAATGGTAATATATGATCTTCAATTTTCTTTAAAGCTTATTTCCGAAATAAAAGTAGGATAGATCTCTCCTTTTATATTAATCCATAATTGTATCTAACAGTAGATACCTCATTAATAATTTGCAAATTTAGATTCAATTACTATAAGAATTAAAATTCAGAATTATTAATAAATAAAAGAATTGTTATCCAATGTAAGGCCAATGTAAGGTTTCAATTCACGAATCTTTTTTTGTATATTCAAAAGCGTTGCTTGCCAAACAAGATAAATCTTATTATATAAAAAAACTATTAGTGTTTCCTAATAAAGTATTTGTAATATTGTCAAAATGATAAT